>NZ_JBHUUW010000006.1:0-80148 GCF_042670825.1 Streptomyces sp. NPDC057137
GGCTCATTTGAGCCCGTCCGGCGATTGAGGACGCACCGGCCACCGGACGGACCCGGTGAACCTTTCCCGTCAGCGCACCAGCGGTCCGCAGACCCCCCGCACGCCCAGGTCAGTCCGCCGACTCGAACCGCCAGCGGTGCACCGCCCGCGCCACCAGCTCGTCGGCCGGCTCCGGGATCTCGGGCAGTTCCGCGTCGTACGAGGCGTCCCACCAGGTCATCACCAGCACCCGGCCGCCGGGCGCGGTGAGCGTCTCGCGGCGCTGCGGGGCCGGGGCGAGAGCCCGCGCCCTGACCCACGCCAGCAGCTCGGCGCCCCGGCCGGGCGCGGCCTTGGCCTCCCACATCAGCGCGACCGTCATGAGTAGAGGTTGTCCTTGCTGACCTCGTGCACGTGGTCGTGCGTGTGGGCGTGCCCGGGTACGTGCGTCTCGGTCACCGGCAGCGAGGAGTCCGCCGACAGGTCCCAGTCCGACGCGGGCCGGTTCCGCGCCACCATCTCGGCGCCGAGCGCGGCGACCATCGCGCCGTTGTCCGTGCAGAGACCCGGCCGGGGCACCCGCAGCCGGATGCCCGCCCGCTCGCACCGTTCGGCGGCCAGCGCGCGCAGCCGGGAGTTGGCCGCGACGCCGCCGCCGATCATCAGATGGTCCACGCCCTCGTCCTTGCAGGCGCGCACCGCCTTTCGCGTCAGCACGTCCACCACGGCCTCCTGGAAGGACGCGGCCACATCCCGTACGGGCACGTCCTCACCGGCCGCGCGCTTCGCCTCGATCCAGCGGGCGACGGACGTCTTGAGCCCGGAGAAGGAGAAGTCGTACGGCGCGTCGCGCGGACCGGTCAGTCCGCGCGGGAAGGCGATGGCCGCCGGGTCGCCCTCGCGCGCGAGCCGGTCGATCACCGGGCCGCCGGGGAAGCCCAGTTGGAGGACGCGCGCGATCTTGTCGAAGGCCTCGCCCGCCGCGTCGTCGATGGTCGCGCCCATCGGCCGTACGTCGGCGGTGATGTCCGGCGCGAGCAGCAGCGACGAGTGCCCGCCGCTGACCAGCAGCGCCATCGTCGGCTCGGGCAGCGGCCCGTGCTCCAGCTGGTCGACGCAGATGTGCGAGGCGAGGTGGTTCACGCCGTAGAGCGGCTTGCCGAGCGCGTACGCGTACGCCTTCGCCGCCGACACCCCGACCAGCAGCGCGCCGGCCAGCCCGGGGCCGGCCGTGACCGCGATCCCGTCCAGGTCGCGGGCGCTCACCCCGGCCTCCTTCAGCGCGCGCTCGACCGTGGGCACCATGGCCTCCAGGTGCGCGCGGGAGGCGACCTCGGGCACGACGCCGCCGAAGCGGGCGTGCTCGTCGACGCTGGAGGCGATGGCGTCGGCGAGCAGCGTCGTACCGCGGACGATGCCCACACCCGTCTCGTCGCACGAGGTCTCGATGCCGAGGACGAGAGGTTCGTCAGCCATGGATCTCTGTTCCTTGTTGTTTCGGTGGGCGCTTCGGTGGACGCCGCTCCTCGTGCATGGACAGGCGCATGACGAGGGCGTCGACGTTGCCCGGCTGGTAGTAGCCCCGGCGGAAGCCGACGGGCTCGAAGCCGAACCGCTCGTACAGCTTCTGCGCGCGGGGGTTGTCCACCCGTACCTCCAGCAGCACCTCCTCGCACTCGAAGGCGGTGGCGTGCTGGAGAAGATCGGTGAGCAGCCGCGAGCCGAGCCCGGTCCCCCAGTGGTCGCGGGCGGCGGCGATGGTCTGTACGTCGCCGAGGCCGCCGGCGGCGGCGAGTCCGGCGTAGCCGACGATCCGGTCGTCGCCGGTCACGGCGACCACGTAGCGGCGGGTGGCGGCCGGGCCGCGCGCGTGGGCCAGCTCGGACCAGAACATGCCCGGCGACCAGGCGTCCTCGGGGAACAGCTCATATTCGAGCGCGAGCACGGACTCGATGTCCCACCAGCGCATCTCGCGCAGCTCGGGCTCCGTCTCATCGGTCACTTCGGCGTGACCACCTTGTAGTTCTTGGGCACCTGCGCGTCGGGGCGCCGCAGATAGAGCGGCAGCGCCGGCAGGAACCCCTCGGCGTCGCCCGCCGCGAGTCTCCCCGCCGCGAGTCTCTCCGCCGCGAGGGACGCGAGCGCGGCGGCCGACTGGTGCTCGGGCGTGCGGGCGTCCGGGAACGCCTCCGGGTAGAGCACGCCGCCCGCTCCCACGACCGGCAGCCCCGCCAGCTCCGCCGCGATGTCGGCGGGCCGGTCGACCGCGGGCTCGGTCAGCCGCGTACGGGAGTCCGCGTACCGCGCCCAGTAGACCTCCTTGCGGCGCGCGTCCGTCGCCACCACGAAGGGCTCGTCGAGCCCGGCGGCGTACGCGAGCCCGTCCAGCGTGCACAGCCCGTGGACCGGCACCCCGAGCGTCGAGCCGAAGGCCGCAGCCGTGACGAGGCCGACGCGCAGTCCGGTGTACGGGCCGGGGCCCACGCCGACGACCAGGTCCGTGACGGCGCCGAGCGCGAGACCGGCCTCGGCGAACACGCGGTCCACGGCGGGCAGCAGCAGCTCCCCGTGCCGGCGGGCGTCGACCTGGCTCTCGGCGGCGAGGACGGAGACACCGTCGTGGAGGGCGACGGTGACGGCGGGCGTGGCGGTATCAACGGCGAGCAGGAGCACGCAAACAGCCTACGGCTCCCCGGAGGGGCCCCGGGGCCGGGCACGGCGCCCCGCCCCCTCTACCGCCTGCTGCTAACGTCACCACGCATACGTACGTACGAGAGGTGGATCAAGGTGTCCAGGAGCAGCTCGGGATTCGTGGCCGGGCTCACCGCGTTGGCCGTGGCCGCCGTCGGTTTCCTCGCGTACCAGGCGTCGGCGAATGTGCCGGACCAGCTCGCTTCGCCCAAGAAGCCCGGCTCGTCGGCCTCCGCCTCTCCCTCGCCCAAGGAGAAGAAGAAGGACGCGCACGCGGTGCCCGCGGAGTCGGGCAGCGGTCAGCGCGTCGTCTACGCGCTGGACGCCAAGCGCGTGTGGCTGGTGGGCAAGACGGCGGAGAAGCCGCGGAATTTCGAGGTCATGCCGAGCACGGTGAGCCCGCCGCCGGGCACGTACCAGGTCACGTCGCGGTCCGGGAAGATCACGGGATCGGACGGGGTCGACATCGAGCACGTGGTGCGGTTCGCGAGCGTGAACCAGGTCGCGATCGGGTTCAGCGCGGCGGTCGACGGGACGATGGCGAGCCCGGACCCGAATCTGAAGACGGGCGGCGTCAGGATGACGCCGGAGGACGGCGACGCGATGTGGACGTTCGCGACGGTCGGTTCGAAGGTCGTCGTCGTCCCGTAGGCGTACCGCCCTTTGTTACGCGGCTTACTACGCGGCTTCGTCGGCCTGATCGGTGGCGGTCCCGCGGTTCTCGCTCGGCGGGGTCGGCGGGGTCGATACGGCGCTCGCCGCCGCGCACGACGCCAGCAGGTCGCTCATCGAGACGGACGACGGATCGGGAGACGCGATCGTCGGCTCCGACGGTCGCGTTTCGGTGCTCTCTGATGCCGGCATGGATGCCTCCTGAGGCTCCGGGGGCAAGCTTGGTTAGGTAGACCTAACCAAATCTCGTTTACCATGTGACCACGCGCCGCACGGCACATGCAAGAGTTTACCGACGTCTTGTCGGAAAGCACGGACGCTCAGGCCGGCGAGGGCTCCGCCGGGCGAAGGTCGGGACAGGCAGCGGCGTCAGACGAGCGAGGCCAGGTCCGCGTCGGCCCAGCGCGCGCCGATGCCGGTGAGGGTGACCTCGCGCCGGTCGTCCTCGTCCACGGCGAGCGGGTCCACCGCTCCGACGACACGGTCGATCACGACATGCAGCCGGTCGTCCGACAGCTCCTCGACCTTCCCGTCGCCCCACTCCACGACCACCACCGAATCCGGCAGCGACACGTCGAGGTCCAGATCCTCCATCTCGTCGAGACCGCCGCCGAGCCGGTACGCGTCCACGTGCACGAGCGGCGGGCCCGAGATCAGCGAGGGGTGCACCCGCGCGATGACGAAGGTCGGCGACGTGACCGCGCCGCGTACGCCGAGCCCGGCGCCCAGGCCCCGGGTCAACGTCGTCTTGCCGGCGCCGAGTTCGCCGGTGAGCATCACCAGGTCGCCGGGGCGCAGCAGACCGGCGAGTCTCCGGCCCAGCTCGCTCATCCGTTCGGGTGAGTCGACGGTGACGCGTGCGACGGCACGCTTGGTGCTCTCAGCTGCCGGGCTGTGCGGTGCTTCCATACGAACCCACGTTAGTGGCTGCCGGGACGGCACCGACCCGTACCAGCAGGTCGGCGAGCCGGTCCGTGACCACCTCCGGGTGCTCCAGCATCACCAGATGGCCCGCGTCCGGCACGATCACCAGCTCGGAGTCCGGCAGCAGGTCCGCGATGGCCTCGCTGTGCGAGCTGGGCGTGATGAGATCGCGGTCCCCCGCCACCACCAGCACCGGAATCTCCATGAAGACCGGCAGCGCGTCCGACTCGTCGTGCTCGGTGAACGCCGGGTAGAACTCCGCCACCACGTCGATCGGCGTCCCCTCGATCAGCCGCTCGGCGAACCGCGCGACGGCCGGGTCCACGTCCTTCGAGCTGAACGAGTAGCGCTTGATCAGCCCGGCGAAGAGATCGGCGGTGGCCCGCCGCCCCCGCTCGACCAGTTCGGTCTGCGAGCCGAGAGCCTTCAGGACACCGGGCAGTACGCGGCGTACGGCGTTCACGCCCGCCACCGGCAGCCCGAAGCTGACCTCGCCGAGCTTCCCGCTGGAGGAGCCGACGAACGCGGCGCCGACGACCCGGTCCCGTACGAGTTCGGGGCAGTGGCCCGCGAGGGCCATCATCGTCATGCCGCCCATGGAGTGGCCCACGAGGACGAGCGGCCCCTCGGGCGCCGCCTCCTCGATGACCGCCCTGAGGTCGCGGCCGAGCTGGTCGATCGAGACGGCCACCCCGTCCGGGCCCTGCTGTGCGACACCCCGGGCGGACCGGCCGTGGCTGCGCTGGTCCCAGAAGACGGTCCGCACCAGACCGCGCAGCGCGGCGCGCTGGAAGTGCCAGGAGTCCTGGTTGAGGCAGTAGCCGTGGCTGAAGACGACGGTGACGGGCGCGGGTGCCTTGCGTCCGAAGAGCCGGCGGCGGCGCGGGGTGCCCGCGCCGGTCTCCGGGTCGACGTCGTCGACCTCGAAGTACAGCTCGGTGCCGTCGTCGGCGATCGCCTTGCCGGGGGTGCCGCGCAGGGCGCCGTACGGCCCCGTCGAGTCGAGTGCGAGCCGGGCCTTCTTTCGCATGCCGCGGCCGACGGTCAGCCGCTCGATGGCGACGCCCGCGGCGGCCCCGGCGGCGATCACGCCTATCGCCGTCCCGGCGATACCGGCCAGCCGCCAGTTGCCGCCGCCGACGGCCGACGTGATGTCCCCTGCGGTGTTCTCGCTCAACGTCCCGCTCCTCGTCCGTCTCCGCCGACACGCTCTTCATGCCCATCCACGCCGTCCGTATAGACGCGGGGAACGCGGGGACCGATACGGGTCACGATCTCGTACGCGATGGTGTCGGCCGCCTCCGCCCAGTCGGCGGCGGTCGGCTCGCCGTCGTCGCCGGGCCCGAACAGGACGGCGGGCGCGCCTTCTTGGACGGCGTCGGCGTCCGGCCCCGCCCCGAGGTCCACGACGAACTGGTCCATGGCGACCCGCCCCGCCACTCGCCGAACCGTCCCGCCGACGAGCACGGGGCCCCGGCCCGACGCGTGGCGCGGGACGCCGTCCGCGTACCCGAGGGGGATCAGGCCGAGGGTCGTCTCGGCGGAGGTGCGGTAGGTGTGGCCGTAACTGACGCCGTGGCCCTCGGGAACGCGCTTCACCAGCGCCACGGACGCGGCGAGCGTCATGACGGGCCGCAGCCCCAACTCCCGTGAGGTGCCCAGCTCGGCGCTGGGTGAGATGCCGTAGACCGCGATGCCGGACCGTACGAGATCGAAGTGCGACTCGGGGAGGGTGAGGGCGGCGGCGGAGTTCGCGATGTGCCGGACCTCGGGCTCGACGCCCGCCTTCTCGGCGTACGCGACCAGCTCGTCGAACACGTCGAGCTGCGCGGCGATCGAGGAGTGGCCCGGCTCGTCCGCGCACGCGAAGTGCGACCAGAGGCCGGTGACGCGGACGGTGCCCGCGACCTCTGCGGCGCGGGCGGCGGCGACGAGTTCGGGCCAGTCGGCGGGCTGGCAGCCGTTGCGGCCGAGCCCGGTGTCGGCCTTGAGCTGGATCCGCGCGGGCCGCCCGGCCTCCCGCGCGGCGGCGGTCACCTCACGCAGGGCCCACATCGCCGACACGGACATGTCGAGACCGGCCTCGATACCGGCGCGCCAGGGGTCGCCGGGGGTCCACAGCCAGCACAGGATCGGGGCGGTGATCCCGGCGGCACGCAGCGCCAGGGCCTCGTGCGGCGTCGCGGTCCCGAGCCAGGCCGCCCCGGCGTCGAGGGCGGCGCGCGCGCAGGGCAGCGCACCGTGCCCGTACGCGTCGGACTTCACGACGGCCATGAGATCGGCACCGGGCGCGAGGCCGGCCCGCAGGGCACGGACGTTGCCACGGAGCGCGCCGAGATCGATCGCGGCGCGGGCGCGAAGGGGCGAGGTGGGTACGGTTCCGGTCATCCCCGACAGTCTCTCAGAGCCCCCCGCCGGGGAGTCGCGGGTCGCGCCGGGCTGGGCGGTGTGGGGGGTGTGGGCGGTGTGAGCGGTTCACCGCCCCTTACGAGTGAACGTCACATGCGTGACCCCGCTGGGCGAGGAGACGGACTCGATGGCGTAGTCCTTCTCCAGGCCCTCCGTCCCGTCCCAGAGGCGTTCGCCCCGGCCGAGCAGGATCGGGACCACCACGACGTGCATGTGGTCGATGAGCCCGGCGGCGAGGAAATCGCGGACGACGGTGGGTCCCCCGCCGATCCGTACGTCCTGGCCGCCGGCAGCCTCACGGGCCGCCGCGAGTGCCTCGGCGGGCGAGGTGTCGACGAAGTGGAACGTCGTGCCGCCCTCCATCTCGACCGACGGGCGCGGGTGATGGGTGAGGACGAAGACGGGCGTGTGGAACGGCGGGTTGGGCCCCCACCAGCCCTTGAACTCCGGATCGTCCTTCCATCCGGGATACCCGAACTTCCCGGCCCCCATGATCTCGGCACCGATCCCGGGAGCGAACCGCCGCGCGAACGCGTCGTCGAGCCCGCCGTTCCCACCGGCCTGGCCGGTCATCTCGTGCCAGAACCCGGTGGCGAACATCCACTCGTGGAGCCGTTCGCCGGCGTGGCCGAACGGCGCGTCTTGGCTCAGACCCTCACCGGTGCCGAAGCCGTCGAGCGAGACGGAGAAGTTGTGGACGCGGGCGAGTGACATGGCTGGCGACTCCATTCCTTCGGTCGGCCGGGCCGCGTCGGACGGGCCCGGTCATGAGGCGATGAAGCGATGATGGCCGCCGCGATGTCATGACGTCCAATGCCAGTTCACCCCGTGTCCCATAGATAAACTTAATTTATGCTGAACCTGACGCAGCTCAAGGTGCTGGAGGCGGTCGCCCGCCATGGATCGGTGACCGAAGCCGCGAAAGAGCTGCACTACTCCCAGCCGTCGGTCAGCCATCACCTGGGGCGACTGGAGACAGCCACCGGAGCCAAGCTCCTCCAGCGAGTGGGCCGCGGGATCCGGCTCACCCCCGAAGGAGAGCTGCTGGCGCAACGGGCGACGGAGATTCTGGGGCGGGTGAACGCCGCGTCCGTCGAACTGGCCGCCCACGTGGGGCTCCGCGCCGGACGAGTACGGCTCGCGGGATTCCAGACCGTCCTCAGCACCCTCGTACCGAAGGCGGCCACCGAGCTGTCCCGGACGCACCCGGGAATCGAGCTGAACCTCGTCGACGCCCACCCGGCCGAGGGGCTGAAGATGCTGCGGGCCGGGCACGTCGACATCGCCCTGATCTTCCGGCACGCCGACACCCCGCTGGAAGAGGAGGGAGTCCGGCTCATCCACCTGCTGGACGACCCCCTCCACCTCATCAGCGACCGGCCCCACCCGCGCCTGGAGGACCACCGCGACTCCGCCTGGGTCGGCGGCTGCGAACGCTGCCGGGCCGCCACGGTCGCCGCGTGCGAGCGCGCCGGCTTCGTACCGCGTATCGCCTACTCGTGCGACGACACGGTCGTCGCCCAGTCGCTGGTGGCCGCCGGGATGGGTGTCGCCATCCTCAACGGGCTCGCGCTGCGCGCACACCGGGCGCCGGGCATCCACACCACACAGCTCACCGGCAACGCGCGCCGGATCTATGCCGCCACATACGGCGACCCGCCGGACCCGCCCGCCACCACGGCGCTGATCGAGATCCTGACGTCACTGGCGTGACTGGCGTGACTGGCATGACTACGGCGTGGAGTCCGTGCCCTTGTCCAGTCGCGCCATGTGGGCGGTGACGTCGTCGACCAGTCGCCCCAGCAACCGCCCCAGGTCGCCGCGGTCCTGGTCGGACCAGCCGCCGATGGCTTCGGAGAACCAGCCGATCAGATAGGTCGCGTACCGGTTCGCCGCCCGCGCGCCCTCCGGGGTCGGCTCGATGAGGCTGGCGCGCCGGTCCTCCGGATCGCTGAGGCGCCCCACCAGACCGCGCCGCTCCAGCGCCTGGACCTGGCGGGTCACATGCGGGCCCACGACCTGCATGCGTTCCGCGATCTCGCCGATCCGCAGGGGCTTGTCCGCCATGTGCAGCGCCATGAGCACCGTCAGCTCGGGCCGGTCGAGCGCGAGACCGGTGGCTTCGATCGCACGCTCGGGCAGCCGGCCGCGGGTGACGGCGTTGCTCAACTCGGCCAGGCGGGGCATCACGGCCAGTACGTCCTTGGGCACATGGCCCGGGTCGGGCGCACCTGGTGGTTCGCCGTTCACATCACTC
This sequence comes from Streptomyces sp. NPDC057137, assembly GCF_042670825.1. NCBI lineage: Bacteria > Bacillati > Actinomycetota > Actinomycetes > Kitasatosporales > Streptomycetaceae > Streptomyces > Streptomyces sp. NPDC057137. The sequence goes on from NZ_JBHUUW010000006.1 coordinate 8,933, forward strand.
ACGTCACTCACCATTCCAAACTTGCATACCTAAGTTAGGTATATGTACTGTATGAGGGAGACCTCTTCGGGGGCGCTCCACGCCTCAATAAAGGATACCTAAAGTAGGTACTTTTCTCTCCGGAAGGAACGAGGAATCCACCATGACTCACTCCGCGAACCACTCCACGAACCACTCCGCGAACCGCAAGGTGCTCATCTCCGGCGCCAGCATCGCCGGTCCCGCCCTGGCCTACTGGCTCGACCGTTACGGCGTCGAGGTCACCGTGGTCGAGAAGGCCCCCGTGGTCCGCGGTGGCGGGTACGCCATCGACATCCGCGGCACCGCGCGTGACGCCGTCGACCGCATGGGCCTGCTGGAGCGGCTGCGCGAGGCGCACGTCGACAGCCAACTCATCACCTTCCTCGACACCGACGGCACGACGATCGCCGGTATCCGCCCCGAAGCCGTCACCGGCGGCACGGAGGGCCTGGACCTGGAAGTACGGCGCGGAGACCTGGCCGACGCGCTCGTCACGCCCATCCGCGACAGCGTCGAGTTCCTGTTCAACGACTCCATAGCCACCCTGGACGACCGGGGCGACCACGTGGACGTCGTCTTCGACAGCGGCACCCGCCGCACCTTCGACCTGGTCATCGGCGCCGACGGGCTCCACTCCAACACCCGGCGCCTCGTGTTCGGCCCGGAGGAGCAGTTCCACCGCTACATGGGCTACACCTTCGCCGGCTTCACCCTGGACAACGACTTCGGCCTCGCGCACGAGGGTGTCCTCTGGAACGCCCCGGGACGCGCGGCGGTCCTGTACGCCCACGAGCCCGACGACCGCCTGCACGGCTTCCTCAACTTCGCCCAACAGGAGCCGCCCTTCGAGGCGTTCCGCGACCCGGAGGCGCAGCGCGACCTCGTCGCCTCCCAGTTCCCCGAGCAGATCTGGCACATCCCGCGCCTGGTGGCGGCCATGCGGGAGGCCGACGACCTGTTCTTCGACGTCGTCAGCCAGATCCACATGCCCACATGGTCCCGTGGCCGCGTCGCTCTGGTGGGCGACGCGGCGTACGCCACGTCGTTCATGTCCGGCCAGGGCTCCAGCGTCTCCCTGGTCGGCGCGTACATCCTGGCCGGCGAGCTGGCGAGCCGCGCCGACCACGCGGAGGCTTTCGCCGCGTACGAGCGGACCTCCCGGGACTTCGTGGAACAGAACCAGGCCCTGGTCACCACCGGCGGCACCGTCGTGGCGCCCCGCACCCAGGAAATCCTCAACGCCCGCAACGAGGCGCTCCGCAACCCGGCCGCCATGACCGGAGACGAGGGCCGGGCCGCCAACACGGGCCTGATCCTGCCGGATTACCGGGCGGCGGAGGTCATAGGGCGCCGGTCTTAACGCCCGCGACGAAGGCGCCGAAGGAATCGACGGGGAAGCCGAGGACCGGGCCGGTGGGGTTCTTGGAGTCACGGACGGGGACGATGCCGCGTGTCGCTGCGAGGTTGGCGGCAACCTCGACGCATGCGCCGCCGTTGTTGCTGCACGAGGACGTGAACCAACGCGGGGACTCGGTCGTGGTCGTCACGAGGTGCCCAACCCTCCGGCCTTGACGCCGGCCACGAAGGCGGCGAAGGAGTTGACGGGGAGGCCGAGGACCGGGCCGGTCGGATTCTTGGAGTCACGGACGGGGACGATGCCGCGCGCGGCAGCAAGGTTGGCGGCGACCTCGACGCATGCGCCGCCGTTGTCGCTGTACGAGGACGTGAACCAACGCGGGGTCTCGGTCGTCACGGGGTGCCCTTTCCCAACTTCTCGATCATGGCCACGGATTCCGCCTGTGACAGCGCTTCGGCCTGTAGTTGATGGTAGGCCGTCAGTATGGGCAGTACGAACGTGCTTTCCCGTTCGAGATGTCCTCGATGGGTCGACTCGGCGTACGACATCAGCGAACGGTCCGGCATCGTCAGTAGGTAGAGAGGCAGGTTGAAGGAGCGACGGGCGCCCATATCGAAGGGCGCGACCTGAAGGACGGTGTTCGGCAACTCGGCGAACTCCACTAGTCGCTCCAACTGCGCCTTCATCGCTGCGGGTTTCCCGATGGGCCGCAGGATGCAGCTTTCGTCAAGCACCACGAACACCAGCGGCCGAGCCGTCCTGGCGAGCGAGGCTTGTCGCTCGGCGACGATCGTGACCCGCTCACGGGCCTGGTCCGCGGTGATCGCTCCCCGTTTGACGGCGCTGTCGGCCAGCACATCCGCGTACTCCGGCGTCTGGAGCAGACCGGGGATGACGCCGACTTCGTACAGCCGGATCTCCGCCGCTCGCCCCTCGTGCATGACGTACTCCGGAAAGCCTTCCAGCAGAGAACCGTGCCGCATGTCGCGCCATTCGCGCTCGAACGCGTCTCCCGTACCGAGAACAAGATCCGCGCTGCGCGCCAGCCGCAAGGTTGGAAGCTTCCGACCAGTTTCGACCGATGAAATATGCGTGCTGGAATATCCCATTCGGTGCGCCAACTCCTCCTGCGTCCAGCCGCGATCTTCGCGTAAGCGGCGCAGACGTGCTCCGAAGGCGGCTTGCGGAGAGCTGTCCGGGTTCAACTCCTTGCGATTCAAAGGGTTGTCACCAATCTTTCGTCCACGTCCGACAGGTTGAATGGTCCCCCGACTCTAGGTCACGCTGAGCGCCCTTGGTAGTGGAACGACTACACAGAGGCGTGAGAACCATGACCAACAACGCACCGGACACCGTCGCCGGCACGGTCGGGGACGACGTACGAACCGTGCACAGGCTGCGGGTACTTGACGAACACAAGCGCCAGGCGGCGTGCGGGGCGGGCGACCCCGACGGCGTGACGGACGTGTGGCTGCGCGCCGTGAACTGCCCGGCATGCCTCGCCACTCCCGACGCCGACGAGGAGGCGTAGCGATGCCGCCGCCCGCCACCCCGTACGTCGCCGCGCGTAGCACCGACAAGGGCCCGCGCAAGGCCGAGTTGAGCGTCGAGTTCACCGCGAAGGGTCCCCGCCTCGCGTACAAGCACCCCCGCCCAGACGACCGCGACAGCCACGGCAACCTGTGGATCCGCATGGAGGAACCCACCGAACCGGGCCGGATCCTCTACGACTCCATGCACCCGGCCCGTCAACGCACCTGCATGGAACGGATGCTGTGCCAGATCTGCGCGCAGCCCGCCGACCGCGACAGAGACGGCTGGCTGTTCATCGACTGGCGCCGCGAGGACTCACCACCCACCTGGCCGGAGAAGTCCGTCACCTCCATGCCACCCCTGTGCACCGCACACGTCCAACTGTCCCTGCGCCAGTGCCCGTTCCTCCGCCGCACCGAGCACGCCGTACTCCGCGTACGAAAACCCCACCTCTACGGAGCCTCCGGCACCCTCTACCGCCTCACCGACCACGGCTGGCACGCCTCCGACACCGACACACTCCACCCCTACGACAAACCCCGCCACCCCGGCCTGCTCGCCTCCCGCCTCCACCGCCAACTACGAGGCGTGACAGCCGTGGACCTCCCGTAGGTCATGTCGGGGAGTCCCCCTGGCCCGCTACGCCTGGCACGCACGTTCGCGGCGGACGACACCCGATCCGACGTGATCAAAATACGCACCCGGGCAGTCTCCTTGGATCATAAGGCGGGCCAAATAACGACCAACGCACCCCATTCCCCAGGCGAATTGACCGTCAGTCACTGAGCCGTCACGCTCGTCGCCCATCTACGATTCGGGGAGACACGGGTGAGCGACTTAGTTCCATTTCCCGGTTGGGAAAAAAGCGTTGAGTTTGTCGGTGCGTACCGCAGCGCGGTACGCAACCGGCCCAGGCGGCACAAGCTCGGGCTGATCCATCCGCCCGTCGTCCTGCGAACCGGTCGGGACGAGGGGCGCGCCGCCCTGAAGGCACTGGGTGCGGGGCTGGAGCGCTCGGCGAGTTTGCCCTGCACGCCGTACGCGCTCGTCCACTGGCCCGAGGGGACCACCACCGAGCTGATCGCGAAGGTCGCCGAGCAACTGCTGGAGAAAGCCCCCAGGGAGGCGGGCCGTCTCAAGCTGCCCGCGTACAAGCTGATCAGCAGCCTCTCGGGGGCTGCCCCCGTACTGAAGGACAGGGCCTGGGCAGCCCACCGCGGCGCTCAACGGAGCCGACCACCCGGTGACGGGGGGAGCGTGACCGTGAGCGTGTTCCCCTTCACCGTCACGACCGACTTCGTGGTGTCACGGTTCGAAGAGTTGCGCCGCTGGGCCTGGGAGCAGCGCTGGACGGTGCGGCTGCGATGGAGCCGCTACCGGCATCTGTGGCCGACGGGCTTCAGCGGGAAGCGCACCTACGGCGCGGCGCTGAGCGAATTCGACGCAGTGCGAACGGGGGGCGGCGACGAGTGGGACGGGCTGCTGCTTGCCGCGCTCATGACCGATCTGTTCGCGTACGCGCGTCAAGGGATCCTTCACCCCGGCCGCCGCCGCCGTCGTCCGCGCCATGTCCTGCTGCTCAATGGCACCGCGGAGGCGAACGACGGCACAACCGCGGGAGCGGACGCCGTCGACACGTTCGTCTCCCTCTACAACGAGAAGCAGACGGCCGGGCCCCACCCGGTGGCGGTGCTGGTCGCGGCGTTGCCGCCGGTTGAGGGTGTCGTGGCCGATCCGCAGGCCCTGGACAACGCGGCCAAACGCTTGAACCCGGCGAAGGGTGACATTCCCGTACGTCTGGATGTCACCCCGCCGCCGCCCGACCCGGCCGCCGGTATCCCCGTTCCTGTGATCTGGAAGCCTTTCGCGCGCCTGCGCCCGCCGACCGAAGTGTTCTTCGAGACTGCGGCGGTCGTCGTCGCGCTCTGGCTGGGCGGACAGCTCGCCTTCCTGCCGTGGATCGGCCCGGGACCCATCAAGGACAACTACACCGGCTGCCTGGAGGGCGGCTCCAACTACTCCGAGAGCGGCGAGGTGAAAGGCGGCGCCAAACATCAGTACGCGGCGGCGAGCGCCCTCATCGAGGAACAGAACAAGGTCGCCGAACCCCAGGGCGGAAAAGAGACCAAGGGCGAGGCTGACCCGGCCCGGACCGTGACCATCGCCCACGTCCGCTCCACTCTCGCGGCGAACGAACGGGAGGGCCGCTCCGGCGGAGCCATTCCCGAACTGCGCGGTCTCGCGGTGGCACAGGAACTGCTGCACGCCGCCGCGCCCGCCGACAACAACAGCGTCTGGGTGAAGATCCGGACCTATCAAGCGGGGGTGCAGTACGCCGACGCCGAGAAAGCGGCGCGGCAGATCATCAAGGACGCCGAGAAGGACCCGAGTCTGATCGGCGTGACAGGATTCACCGAAAGCCGTACGCAGACCGTCGCCGCGCTCAACATGCTCGACAAGGCCAGGATTCCGATCGTGAGTTCCGCCGCCACGGCGAAGGCGATGGAGGTCGGGCGGTACTTCCACGGAGCCGCGCCGAACTCCAAGCGGGAGACAGTCGTCGCCGCGAAGTTCATCCAGGAGGCCAACACCGTCAAGACCGGCCCGGGTTCGGATTCATGCGTTCCGGCGGAGGACGTCGCCGTGGTGACCGACCCGACGGATGTCTACAGCGATGAACTGGGCAAGGATCTGGCCGAAGCACTGCTGCCTTACAAGGTGCAGCGGATCGGCTACACGCCGACGGAGGTCGATGGACCGCCGCCCACCGAGACGGACCTCGACATGCAGTTCAGCATGAGCCAGGTCGCCGACGTGGTGTGCGGCAAACTGATGGCGAATCCGAGAACGCTGGTCTACTGGACGTCCAGGGTCCGCGAATTCGACTCCTTCCTGGACACGTTCCAGGCAGGTGCCTGCGCGAACAAGGACCTCACCGTGGTGGGCGGCAACGAACTGACGAACGCGGCGTTCTCCGGGAACTTCAAAAGCAAGTCATGGCTGCACCTCTACCACATGGAGCACATGCTCCCTTACGGACATCCGGACCGCAGCCAGACCGCCAAGGACTTCAGTGACCAATACCGCAGGATGTTCGGTGACAACGATCTGTGGCTGAACGACGGGCACGCGGCGCTGGCGCACGACACGGTCCGTATCCTCGCCGACGCCGCGAGCCGCGCGAGCCAGGCGGGCACGGATCTCACCCGGCCCAACATCCAGCAGCACATCAACGGCGGCCACTTCACGGCAGAGGGCGCCAGCGGGCTCCTGGAGTTCAAACAGGGCTCGCTCCAGCGGCCGTACAACAAACTACTGGTCATGCTGCACCACAACGGAGAAGGATCCGCCCCCGTGCTGGTGTGCGGCGATCCCGGCGCGAACCTCAACGCCGGACGCGACTGGAAGCAGGGCACCGAAACCTACGCCTGCCCCAGCGACGACGAGCAGTGACCCGCCCCGACCCCTTGACGTCAGGCGGGTCGGGGGGCCGGGGAAGGTGCCGGGCGTGCCACGGGGCTCCCGGCCCGTGGCACGCCCGGCCGTCCGGCCTGTCCGGCTACGGGATGATGCGCAGCAGCCGGTTCGGCGAGCCGGTGCCGGCGCCGATGACAGCACCGGAGGTGGCACCGGAGGTCAGGGCACTCGACACCTGCGAGGGCGATGAGGAGGTGTGGCTGGCGAGGTAGACGGCGGCCGCGCCGGCGACGTGCGGGCTCGCCATCGAGGTGCCGGAGATGGTGCTGGTGGCGGTGTCGCTCGTCCTCCAGGCGGAGGTGATGGACGAGCCGGGGGCGAACAGGTCAAGAATCGAGCCGTAGTTGGAGTAGCTGGCACGGGCGTCGGTGTTGGTGGTGGCGCCGACGGTGATCGCCTCACCGACGCGGGCGGGCGAGTAACCCGAGGCATTGGCACCGTTGTTGCCCGCGGCGACCGCGTAAGTGACGCCGGAGGCGATCGAGTTGCGGACGGCGGTGTCAATGGCGGTGTTGGCGCCGCCTCCGAGGCTCATGTTGGCGACGGCGGGCTTCACCGCGTTGGCGGTCACCCAGTCGACGCCTGCGACGACCTGGGCGGTGGTGCCGGATCCGGCGTTGTTCAGGACACGTACGCCGACGATCTTGGCCTTCTTGGCGACGCCGTAACTGCTGCCGGCGACGGTGCCCGCGACATGGGTGCCGTGGCCGTTGCCGTCGTCGGCGACGAAGTCGTTGTCGATCGCGTCGTAACCGTAGGAGGCGCGGCCACCGAAGTCGGCGTGTGTGATGCGTACGCCGGTGTCGATGATGTAGGCGTTGACGCCCGCGCCGGCCGTGTCCGGGTAGGTGTAGCTGCTGTTGAGGGGCAGGGCCGGCTGGTCGACGCGGTCGAGGCCCCAGGACGGCGGGTTGGCCTGGGTGGCGTCGGCACTGACGGTGGTGTCCTGGATGACCTGGGCCACCGCGGGGTCGGCGGCGAGCCGCTTGGCCTCGGTCTCACTCAGGTGGGCGGCGTAACCGTTGATCGCGGCGCGGTAGGTACGCGTGACCTCACCGCCATGGCGGGCGATCAGGCGTCTGCCCGCAGCGGACGCGGACTTCGGACCGGAACTCTCGCTGAGTATGACGATGTAGCTGTCCTTCACGGCGTCCGCGGCGCCCGCGCCGATGACGCGGCCTTCGGCGGGTGCGGCCTGGGCGGGGCTGACCGTCAGGCCGAGGGTGGCCGCCGCTACCGCGGCCGAGAACACTGCGACGATCCGCAGCCGGGTTCCGTGCGTCACTGCCATGGGGGGTCCTCCTGCATAGGTGGTGCGCTGCCCAGACAAACGGAATGATCGAGTTCTGATGCGTCCACTACAAGAGGGCCTTGATGAGTAACTTGCCTTGCCTGGCGCTTACTTGCTGGTCGGGGCCCGGTGAGAACGGCCCAAGAAGCTCTCGTTGCGCAGCCTGCGGGCGGGAGACTTTCAACCGCGGTGTCACGTCCGCCGGTTTCCTCCCGATCGGCGGGGCGAGCAGCGGCGCGTGCGCCGGATCAACCACCCGGCGGCGGACGCGGCGGCGAACTGCAAACCGCGGCCGCGTGCTCGGTCCTGGTGATCCCGGTCGGCAGACGTTCGTCTGCGGCCGGCCGGGTCGCCTCGACCAGACGGTCGACATCCGGCCGGTAGTCAGGTGGCCGGTAGTCAGGTGGCCGACGAAAACGGTCATCGGACTGCTTCAGCTCCGCGGCGCAGCGGGTCTGGTCCAGCGCGATCGGGGCCGCCTGTGGGGCGGTTGGTGTCTGACCACACGCCGCGGCGGTGACGAGGCACAGGCCCACTGCGGTGAAGGCCGGCACGATCCTCACGCCATGGCCGAACGCGGCAAAGGGACACCCACGGTCGAGCACACCCGGACGTCCATCGCAAAGCTGCTCACCGTGACGGAGGCAACGGGGATCGCCCTGCTGCCCATCCAGCGCCGTGAGGAGGGCGACTTCATCGGCTACTGCGGGTTGATCATCGGCCGCTCCACCGTGGAGAAGCCAGAAATCGCGTACGAGTTGTTCCAGCGCGCGCATGGGCATGGCTACGCCACCGAGGCGGCCGGCGCGGTGCTCGACGCCGCTGTCGCGACCGGGCGGAAACGGCTCTGTCGACCGTCGGCGCATGGAACACACCGTCATTGCGCGTCCTTGAGAAGCTCGGGTTCGAGCGGGAGCACGTTTCCACGAACGACAGCGGTGAAGTCGTATGGCTCACACGCTCGTTGCCGTGACGCGGGATCGCGCCTCCGGACGTGGTCGGGCAGTCGCGGCGAGACGTACGGTGCCCGCGCCGAGCGTGCCTTTCGCCGTCGCCGACTACGCGGTAACCCCATGGGACGGCCTGGTCATCGAACCGGCTGGCAGGCTCTCCAATTTCTCCCAGGCCAGTGGGAGCCGCCGTCGCGGAGGCCTTCGCGCGAGGGACCGGCCCGCTGACGGCCGCGGCGACGCCCGGGGTCCACCACGGCGTTCTGGTGTGGGGGCCGTTGCCGGGCGACGGCGCTCCCTGGACACCCGGACACACGAAGAACGAGCCCAAGGCCTGACCCTCGGGATCGGCGCGTCGTCCGCGCGGTCAGAACGTCGCGATCGGGTTGACCGGCGCCCCGGTCAGGCCGTGGACGCGGGGCGGCGCGACCGTGAGCATGAAGCTGTAGCGCGCCAACTCCGCGCACAGTGCGGCGAGTTCGTCGAGCAGTGACGCGTCGATCAGCGGCATCGCCAGTCGGCCCAGCGCGACGCCGTGCAGCGGGGACGGTCCGGCCGGGTCCAGTGCGGGGTAGGCGTCGCCCGTGTAGAGGGAGACTCCGCGACGGTGCATCCAGCGCACCGCGTCGAGGCTGATTCCCGGGGTCGGCCTGTCCGCGATCAGCGGGTCGGCCGGCCAGCCGAACCGTACCGCCAGCGCGTCGCCCGACCGCACCTCGACGCCCTGCCGCTTCTCGGCTTCTTCGAAGTCGTGCGAGGTCACCGCGTGACCGGCCGGGAGGGGTTCTTCGACAGCGAGATCGAGCAGAACCCCCCGCGTCACGATCCCGGCGGCGAAGGCCGTCGTCGAACCGAAGGTGACCCCGCCGGCCGTCACGGCCTGGTCCCTCGGGCGGCCGGGGTAAACCTCGCCGTCGCTCGACCAGTGCGCCAGGGCGTCGATGTGCGTCGACCTGGCGTGGTGGTTCGTGACCAGCATCAGATCGGCCGCCACGCCCACCCCGGTGTGGGCCATCATCTGCTGCACGGGAGAGACGTCCACCGTCGTGGGCGCGAACGGGCTGCTGATCATCGGGTTGGGTGTGATCGGCTGCGCCAGCGACACCCATCGGCCGGTCCGCACCTCGGCGGCGGCCTTCGCGCGTACGTCGTCGGTGATCAGGTTGAGCGTGCCGAGTTCGTCGTCGGCTCCCCACCGGCCCCAGTTGTCCGGCAGGTCGGACTCGGTCCGCTCAACTGGCTCGGTTGCCTCGGTTGCCTCGATCGGCTCGGCCATGCGGTCGGTCCCCTCTCGTCACAATCCACGATGTACGACGATCCACCGTGTACGAGTAGGACGCCCCCGCCGGATCTTCGGTTCAGCCGCCGCCACCCGAGCCCGCCTCCGCCGCCACGTCCCGCCACGCCCCCCGCACCCCCGCCCCCACATCCTCGGCACTCACCGGCGCCCCCCGCGCCGCCCCGCGCGCCGACAACCCGTGCAGATACGCCCCCACCGACCCCGCGTCCCGCGCCGCGAGCCCCGCCGCGAGCAGCGAACCCGTCAGGCCCGAGAGGACGTCGCCGCTGCCCGCCGTGGCCAGCCAGGGGGTGCCCGTGGGGTTCACCCGGACGGGGAGCGAGGTGTCCGGGGAGGCCACCAGGGTCGTGGAGCCCTTGAGCAGTACCGTCGCGCCGTAGCGGGCCGCCAGTTCGCGTACCGCCGTCAGGCGGGACGACTCGACCTCCTCGCGCGGCACCCGCAGCAGCGCCGCCGCCTCCCCCGCGTGCGGGGTGAGCAGTGTCGGGGCCGTACGCGCCCGTACGGCGTCGGCGTCCAGCCCGCGCAGGCCGTCCGCGTCGATCAGGACCGGGACGTCGGACGCCAGCACGTCCGAGACGCCCGGCTCGTCACCGAGGCCGGGGCCGACCACCCAGGCCTGGACGCGGCCCGCCTTCGCCGGCGGGCCGGGGTGGATCAGGACCTCGGGGAAGCGGGCGATCACCGCGTCCCCGGCGGGCCCCACGTACCGCACCGCGCCCGCGCCGCCGTGCAGCGCGCCCGCCACCGCCAGCACCGCCGCACCCGGATAGCGCGCCGACCCGGCGACGACACCCACGACCCCGCGCCGGTACTTGTCGCTCTCGCCCGTCGGCACCGGCAACAGCCGTGCCACGTCGGCGTGTTGGAGCGCCTCCAGCTCCGGCACCGACGGCAGCACCGCGCCGAGCCCGATGTCGACGAGGCGTACGGCTCCCGCGTACTCGCGTGCCGGGTCGATCAGATGGGCGGGCTTGTACGTGCCGAACGTGACCGTCGCGTCCGCCCGCAGCGCCTCCCCCACCACCTCGCCGCTGTCCGCCTCGACCCCGCTCGGCAGGTCGACGGCCACGACCACCGCGTCCGAGCCGCGCGCGGCCCGCGCCACCGGTACCGCGTCGGGCCGCAGCCCGCCGCGCCCGCCGATGCCGGTGATGCCGTCCAGTACGAGATCGGCGGCGGCCAGTACGTCGAACGGGTCGTCCACGACCCGCCCGCCCGCGCCCACCAGCGCCGCCAGCCCACCCGCGTGCGCGCGCCCCGCGGCCGGCAGCACCGCCGACACCCCGGCCCCGCGCCGCGCCAGCCGGGCCCCGGCGTACAGCGCGTCGCCGCCGTTGTCGCCGCTGCCGACCAGAAGGACGACCCGGGCGCCGTACACCCGGCCCCGCCGCCGCAGCAGATCCGCGCACGCGGCGGCGAGCCCGGCCGCCGCACGCTGCATCAGTACGCCCTCGGGGAGCCGGTCCATCAGCTCCCGCTCGGCGGTCCGTACGGTCTCGACGCTGTACGCAGTACGCATGCCTCCGAGTCTGCCGCACAACGAGAGACGTCACCCCTCCGCGATCACCACCGCCGACGCGATCCCCGCGTCATGGCTGAGCGACACATGCCAGGCCCGTACGCCCAGTTCCGCCGCGCGCGCCGCCACCGTGCCCCGTACCCGCAGCCGCGGCTGCCCGCTCTCCTCGACGTACACCTCGGCGTCCGTCCAGTGCAGCCCGCCCGGCGCGCCCAGCGCCTTCGCGAGCGCCTCCTTGGCCGCGAAGCGGGCGGCGAGCGACGCGACACCGCGCCGCTCGCCGCTGGGGAGCAGCAACTCGCTCTCCACGAAGAGCCGTTCGGCCATGGCCGGTGTCCGCTCCAGCGACGCCGCGAAGCGTTCGATCTCCGCGACGTCGATCCCCACCCCGATGATCACTGTGCAGTCCTGCCTCTCACTCCACTGTCACGGACTTCGCCAGGTTCCTCGGCTGGTCCACCTCGTTGCCGCGCGCCGTCGCCAGTTCGCACGCGAAGACCTGCAACGGCACCGTCGAGACCAGCGGCTGAAGGAGCGTCGGCGTCACCGGGATGCGGATGAGATGGTCGGCGTACGGCACCACCGCCTCGTCCCCCTCCTCCGCGATCACGATCGTCCGCGCTCCCCGCGCCCGGATCTCCTGGATGTTCGACACGATCTTGTCGTGCAGCACCGAACGCCCGCGCGGCGAGGGTACGACGACCACCACCGGCAGATCCTCCTCGATCAGCGCGATGGGCCCGTGCTTCAGCTCGCCGGCCGCGAACCCCTCGGCGTGCATGTACGCCAGTTCCTTCAGCTTCAGCGCGCCCTCCAGCGCCACGGGGTAGCCGACGTGCCGCCCCAGGAACAGCACCGTCCGCTTGTCGGCGAGCGAGCGCGCCAGCGCCCGTACCGGCTCCATCGTCTCCAGCACCCGCTCGACCTCGTGCGAGATGCGCGACAGTTCGCGGATGACGCCGCGGATCTCGTCGCCGTACTTCGTGCCGCGCAACTGCCCCAGATACAGCGCGACGAGATAGCAGGCCACGAGCTGCGTCAGGAACGCCTTCGTCGACGCGACCGCGACCTCGGGGCCCGCGTGCGTGTAGAGGACGGCGTCCGACTCCCTGGGGATGGTCGAGCCGTTGGTGTTGCAGATCGCGAGGACCGTGGCGCCCTGGTCGCGCGCGTGCCGCAGCGCCATCAGCGTGTCCATCGTCTCGCCGGACTGGGAGATCGCGATGACGAGGGTACGGGTGTTCAGGATCGGGTCCCGGTAGCGGAACTCGCTCGCCAGCTCCACCTCGCACGGGATGCGGGTCCAGTGCTCGATGGCGTACTTCGCGATCAGCCCCGCGTGGAAGGCCGTACCGCACGCCACGATGACGACCTTGTCGGCCGCCCGCAGCACGCGCGAGGGGATCCGCAGGTCGTCCAGCGTCAGCGAGCCCTCGGCGTTGATGCGCCCAAGGAGGGTGTCGGCGACGGCCTTCGGCTGCTCGGCGATCTCCTTGAGCATGAAGTAGTCGTAGCCGCCCTTCTCAGCGGCCGACGCGTCCCAGTCGATGTGGTACTCGCTTACGTCGTTGGACGCGTCCTCGCCTTCGAAGTCGGTCACCGACACGGTCACCGTCACGCCGTCGCGGCGCAGCTCCACCACCTGGTCCTGGCCCAGCTCGATCGCGGAGCGCGTATGGGCGATGAAGGCGGCGACGTCGGAGGCGAGGAACGCCTCGCCGTCGCCGACACCCACCACGAGCGGCGAGTTGCGGCGCGCGCCCACGACGACGCCCGGCTCGTCCGCGTGCACGGCGACCAGCGTGAACGCGCCCTCCAGCCGCCCGCACACCCACCGCATCGACGCGGCTAGCTCGCCGCAGGACGAGAACGCCTCGGCGAGCAGATGTGCCACGACCTCGGTGTCGGTCTCGGAGGACAGGTCGTGGCCGCGGTCGGTCAGCTCGGTGCGCAGCGCGGCGAAGTTCTCGATGATCCCGTTGTGTACGACGGCGACGCGGCCCGCGTTGTCGGCGTGGGGATGGGCGTTGGCGTCGGTCGGGCCGCCGTGCGTGGCCCATCTGGTGTGCCCGATGCCGGTGCTGCCGCTCGGCAACGGCGCCTCCACCAGCGCCTTCTCCAGATTGACGAGCTTGCCCGCCTTCTTGGCCGAGGCGAGTCCGCCGTCGGCGAGTACCGCGACACCGGCCGAGTCGTAGCCCCGGTATTCGAGCCGCTTGAGACCGGCGATGACCACATCGAGCGCCGGCTGCCCGCCGACGTATCCCACGATTCCGCACATGTCCGGCAGCCTACGGCGGCCGGTGCCGAGGTCCGGGGAGCGCTCGCGGGGGACTTTCCGGCCGCGCGGGCCGGCCGAGGCGAGGAGCTTGCACGCGGAAACTCTCCCGTGACAGCCTGTCAACTATGCGTGACAACGGGGACGACATAGTGGGGCCTGGCCGCCCGTCGAGACTGACCGAGTTGGTTGACTGGCCCGAGGCGGAGCGATCGACCGCACCTCAGGACGTCGACCCGGCGCCCGACATGGTGTCGGTGGATGAATTTGCGTTCACGAGGCGTCAGTTCAGGATGTTGTTGGGGGAGTTTCGGCGTGCGGCGGTGTTGGTGCCGTTGGATGCCGAGGGGGATTTGTGGTCGGCGGATCAGGGCGGGGTTCGGTGGATCTGTGCGTTCTCGGACGAGGGGGCGTTGGGCCGGTTCGCTCGGGTGCGTGGTGAGGCGGGGCGGGAGTGGGTGTACCGGACCGTGTTGGGTGCGCGGTTGCTGGATGTGATGGTGCCGTTGCTGCCGGGGCCGGCGGGGGTGGCGCTGGATGCGGGTGGTGAGGGCGGGGTGCTGTTCCCGCCGGTGGCGGGGATCGTGCCGGATGCGGTCGCGGCGGATCTCGGGGGGACGCGGTGAGCGGGGAGAGTCCTGATCTTCAGGTGCCGCCGGAGGCGTTGGCGGCGATCGCGAAGGGGATCGATCTGGCGCATGCCGAGCTGAAGGATCTCGGGATGATCGGTGACGCGTCGGCGGGGCGTGGGTTCTCGGATCTGGCGTTGTCGGGGCTGGAGTTGGGGCATGGCGGGCTGGCGTCGAAGTTCGGGACGTTCTGTGACCGCTGGGAGTGGGGTGTGCGGTCCCTGACGCAGAAGGGGAACGGCTTCGCGCAGGGCGTGGGGCTGTCGGCGGGCGCCCATGCGGAGCAGGAGCGTTACGTCAAGGACTCGATCAAAATCGGTGTGAACTCGGTCAACGGGAATCCGCACCTGTCCGAGGACGAGGTCAAGGCCAAGAGCTGGGACACGATCAGCAACCAGTCGGCCTTTGACAATCCTGACTGGAGCGCGGAGTCGATGGCCGAGGCCCACGGGGAGGTCAAGCAGACCTGGAAGGACACGACGTACGACGTGGAGGACGCCGTACTGGACTCCATGGAACGCAACGGGCAGATGGACCCGGAGGTGCGGTCGGCGGTGGACGAGGAGCTGAAGGAACGGCTCGATCCCTCGCAGGCGACGATCGATCAGGCCGAGCAGCCGCGATGGGGTGACAGTCGCTGATGACGGACTGGGGGAAAGTCGGCGGAGACCTCTGGGACGGTGCCGGGAAGCTGTTCGACGAGGGCAAGGAAGTTGTCGGTAAGGGCATCGACAAAGGCACCGACGTGGTCGGCTCCGGTCTGGAGAAGGTCGGTGCCGACGAGTGGGCGGACACGGTCGAGGACTGGGGCGACGAGACCGCGTCCTCGCTCGGCGCGGAGGTCGGTGAGCAGCAGCTCGGCCAGAGCGAGGAAGCGAACGAACTGGTCCACGGGCGGCCGGAGAAGATCACCGCGGCGGTGAAGAACCTCCGTGACTTCCAGAAGGCGTTCGATCTCGTCGGCGGCGGGATGAAGAAACTCGACGCCGGTCACTGGAAGGGTGAGGGCGCCGATGCCTTCCGGGCGAAGTTCGCGCCGCTGCCCACCGACTGGCTGCGCGCGGCGGACGCGTTCGAGGCCGCGGCCAAGGCGCTGGAGACGTACGCGACGGCGGTCGTCAGCGCGCAGGGCAGGGCGGGTGAGGCGATCGCCCTGTTCAAGGAGGGCAACGAGGCTTCCAGTACGGCCGCGGCCACGTTCAACAAGAAGGCGGACGCCTACAACGCCGCCCGTAACAGCGACGCACCCCTTCCCCATCCGGGGGAGTTCTCCGACCCCGGCGTGGCCATGCGGCGGCGTGCGCGGGAGATCCTCAACGACGCCCGGCGGGCGCGCAACGAGGCCGCCGTGTCGGCGGAGGGCGCGGTCGGTACGGCGATGGCGCATGCGCCGAAGGAGCCCACCGGTCTCGACCGGGCGAGGCAGGAGATCCTCGACTACGGCTTCGGCCAGGGTGTGGAGCTGGCCCACTTCGGTGGCGGGATCGTCAAGGGCACCGCAGGTCTGGCCAACTTCGTCCGCTCGGTCAACCCACTGGACGCGTACAACCTGACCCACCCGGCTGAGTACTACAAGGGCGTCAACATGACGCTCGCCGGCCTCGCCTCCACCGTCGCCAACCCCGACCGGGCGCTGAAGAACGCCTGGGACTCCGCCAAGGGCGACCCCTCCGAATTCATGGGCCGACTCGTCCCCGAACTCATCGGCACCAAGGGCGCGGGCGTCGTCAAGGGGCTGGTGCGCCACGGGGTGAAGGACGGGGCGGAGAGCGCCGCCCGCAAGGGCGTCGACGATCCGGCGAAGCCGTCTCGGCCCAACGAGGCGGTGGAGAACGGGCCGTCCGATCCAGTCGACATCGCTACCGGAACGATGTATCTGCCGCAGACGGACATCATCCTGCCCGGAACGCTTCAGCTGGCCTTCCGCCGTCGGGTCGCCTCTGATTACCGCGCGGGGCGGTGGTTCGGACCCTCATGGTCCTCCACGGCCGACCAGCGGCTGGAGATCGACTCCGAAGGGATCGTCTTCGTCTGCGAGGACGGCTTGTTGCTGTCCTACCCACACCCCGCGCCCGGCGTTCCGGTTCTGCCCAGCCACGGCCCGCGCCGGCCCCTCAACCTGGACGCTGCCGGGAACTACACGATCACCGATCCGGATACCGGCAGGGTCTGGCGCTTCACCGGCCACAGCGCGAATCTCGCACTCCTGGCACAGATCGACGACCGTAACGGCAACTGGATCAGCTTCGAGTACGCCGACGGGGGCGCTCCGACGGATATCGTCCACGGAGCCGGATACCACCTCAAGCTCAGCACACACGAGGGCAGGATCACCGCACTGCGTCTGGTCGGCGCGGCCCCGGACGGCACCGACCAGGAGATCCTCCGCTACGGCTACACGGACGGACACCTCACCGAGGTCATCAACTCCTCCGGCCTGCCCCTGACTTTCGAGTACGACGAATGTGCCCGGGTCACGTCCTGGACCGACACCAACGGCAGCCGCTACGAGTACGTCTACGACAACCAGGACCGCTGTGTCGCCGAAGGCGGCACCGAAGGCCATGTGGCTCTACGGCTGGACTACGACGGCACCGACCCGGAGACCGGCCTGCGTGTGACCACCGCAACCACCGTCACCGGCGCAGTCCATCGGTACGTGATCAACGACGTCCATCAAGTGGTCACGGAAACGAACCCGCTGGGTGCCGTAACCCACTTCGAACGCGACCGCTACAACAGGCTGCTCTCCCGAACCGACCCGCTCGGGCGCACCACGCGCCTCCACTACGACGACGCGGGCCATCTCACTTCCGTCATTCGGCCGGACGGGCGCGAAGCCACTGCCGCGTACAACGAACTCGGCCTGCCCGTAAGGGTGACGCGCCCGGACCGGACGTCGGTGCGCCAGGAGTTCGACGAGCGGGGCAACCGCACCTCGGTCACCGATCCGTCCGGCTCCACCACACGGTATACATACGACGAAGCAGGCCGCGCGACCTCGGTCACCGACGCAGCGGGCGACACCACACGCATCCGGTGCGATGCGGCAGGCCTGCCCACCGAGATCACCGGTCCGCTGGAAGCGGTCGTGCGCTGCGAAAGGGACGCCTTCGGCCGGGCGGTTGCCCTCACCGATCCGCTCGGTGCCACAACGCGCTTGGAATGGACGGCAGAGGGCAAGCTGGCCCGCCGTATCGAGCCGGACGGCAGTGAGCAATCGTGGCTGTACGACGGCGAGGGCAACCGCGTCAGCCACACCGACGCCATGGGCGCGGTGTCCCGCTTCGAGTACACCCACTTCGACCTCATGACAGCCCGCACCGGCCCCGACGGCGTGCGCCACGAATTCACCCACGACCACGAACTACGCCTCACCCAGGTCACCAACCCACAGGGCCTGACCTGGAACTACACATACGACGCCGTCGGCAACCTCATATCGGAAACCGACTTCGACGGCCGGGCCCTCGTCTACGACCACGATCGGGCGGGGCGCCTCACCGCGCGCACCGACTCGCTGGGCCGGACAGTCCGCTACGAGCGGGACGAACTGGATCGCGTCGTCGCCAAGGACGCCGACGGAACGCTCACCACGTATACCTACGACTTCGCCGGCCAACTGGCCCGAGCGGAAAGCCCAGACGCGACGGTCACCTACCTCCACGACCGCTTCGGACGCCTCAGGTCCGAGACGGTCAACGGGCGCACGCTCACCTACGACCACGACTCACTGGGCCGCCGCATCCGCCGGACGACACCATCCGGCGCAGTGAGCACCTGGGCCTACGACGCAGCAGGACGCCGAGCGGCACTCACCACCTCAGGCCGCACACTCACCTTCGAACACGACGCCGCGGGCAACGAACTGACCCGGCACATCGGCGACACCGTCACCCTCACCAGCCAGTGGGACACGACCGGCCGCCTCACCAGCCGATCCCTGCACAGCCCGAGCACAGAACTTCTCCAGCACCGCGCCTACAACTACCGGGCGGACGGGCACCTCACCGACGTGGACGACCACCACGCCGGCACCCGCCACTTCGACCTCGACCCGGCAGGCCGCGTCACCGCCGTCCAAGCCGCGAACTGGACGGAGCACTACACCTACGACGAAGCAGGTAACCAGACCACCGCCTCCTGGCCCACCACGCACCCCGGTGCGGAGGCCACCGGCCCACGCACCTACACCGGAACCCGCCTCACCCGAGCCGGCAACGTCCGCTACGAACACGACGAACTCGGCCGCATCACCCTCCGCCAAAAGACTCGCCTTTCCCGCAAGCCCGACACCTGGCGCTACACCTGGGACGCCGAAGACCGCCTCACCTCCGTCACCACCCCCAACGGCACCTGCTGGCGCTACCTCTACGACCCACTCGGCCGCCGCACAGCAAAACAGCGCCTCGCCACCGACGGCACCACCGTCGAGGAACAGGTGAATTTCACGTGGGACGGCACGACTCTCTGCGAGCAGACCACCACATCAGCAGAGCTGCCGGATCCGGTCACCCTCACCTGGGACCACCAGGGCCTGCATCCCATCGCCCAGACCGAGCGCATTACCGCCGCGCACGCCCCACAAGAAATAATCGACCAGCGATTCTTCAGTATCATCACCGACCTCGTCGGCACCCCCACAGAACTCGTAGACGAACAGGGCGGCATCGCCTGGCGCAGCCGCACCACCCTCTGGGGCACCACCACCTGGAACAGAACCGCAACCGCCCACACCCCGCTCCGATTCCCCGGCCAATACCACGACCCCGAAACCGGCCTCCACTACAACTACTTCCGCCACTACGACCCCGAAACCGCCCGCTACCTCACCCCCGACCCTCTCGGCCTCACCCCGGCGCCCAATCCCGCAACCTATGTCGAAAATCCACACAGCCAAGTAGACCGTTTCGGCCTGAATCCATGTCCCGGAAAAAGCGACTCAAATACACGATCCGGCACGGCCCCGAGCTTCGTAGCTGAAGCTTCTGGGCCTCTTCAAGACGTCCGAAATCTTGGACGCCCCGACAGTCAGTTTGTGTACAGTGGTCATGGCGGAATACAAGCCGGTGACGGTACGCCTGTCATCGTCCCCGAGGGGACTAGTATTTCCATGTACTCGTATCACGGTGATCCAATTTCCGACTGGCTCGGAAATCAAATAGAAACAGGAACAAAACATGCGATCCCGCTCGAGATTTATGGCCCCGGCGAGAAGCTCCCAGATTACACACTTTACCCTCCGGGTGGATTGAACATCCTAGGGCTACCGAGAAACCTTACCGTGGACAACCCCTACTACCTCTCCCAACTAATCCAAGAAAACATGGGGATGGTACACTGGGCCGCCTGCCGCTCCGTCATCAAATAATGGTGAACTTTTGTGACTCATTATGAGGATCTCACTCCTTACTCTTACCTCCAGGAAGCAATCCCGAGATCTTCACCAGCTCTCAATGTTGGCTGGTTGGAGAATGGGATGAAATTTCGAGTCGGCGAGACGTCCGAAGAATTCAAGACGAGTCTCATTCGGATCATCCAAAACCACCCCCGCGCAAGAACGCGAGGATGGCATTCCTGCACCCTTCCTCATCATGTTCGCATTCCGTATCCCTGTGTGGTCGAAATAGGCAATCAAAAGATCTCACTCGGCTCCGCCGAGGTCCGCGTCATTGATTCAGACGGCCGCGTCCTCATAGCTCCAGATCTTGTCTACCACTACGTCGTCGACCACCATTATCTCCCTCCTGAAGAATTCATCGAAGCAGTAATCCAAGAGAATTACTTCCCGGAAACCGTCGGCACGTGACCTCGATCCGTGGACAAGGATTTCAAGTGATCTCCTGAGCGAGTTCGCGGTGTCGGGCACTGTGCGCGATCGAAACTGGCGAAATTCGACGGCGGCGGCCCAGAGCCGTCCTCGCGGGGACGCTCACGCTGCTGTTCCAGAGGTCTCTCTGGAACTCAACAGGATCCTCCCAGCCCTGTCAGCAATCCAACGCGGTGGGACGACTCCTCGGTCCCCCTACGCCATGCGATACGGCTTTGTCACCGAAAGCCTCTGGTGGCGGCAACCTCCGACCGCCTTCAATGGATGACCGTGACAATGACCGCGACGCTACGCACCTTGATCACCCTGCCGCGGATGCTCCGCCACGGGGCCGCCGTCGGCGCGCAGTTGCCGCCCGACGCGTCCGTCGTCCTCGACCCGCCCGCGCCCGAGCTGCGCGCCGCGCTCACCGCCGCGTACGCGGGGGACCACGCGCCGGCCAGGGACCTGCTCGCGGCGACCCGCGTCGGTGCGGAGTGGGAGCGGCGTGGCGGATACGTGCCGCGGCTGGCCGAGAGCGCGTTGCACAGCCCCGGCTGGCTGGACGCGTGGCTCGCCGAGTCGCCGCAGGATCCGGACGCCGTACTGGTGAAGGCCGAGCACAGCGTCCAGCAGGCGTGGGAGATACGGACGGGCGCCCGCGCGAGCAGCGTGGCGCGCGACCAGTTCCAGGCGTTCTTCGCGCTGCTCGACGACGCGGTCCCGGTGCTCGGAGCGGCGGCCGAGCTGAACCCCACCGACCCCGTGCCCTGGCAGGTCGCGCTCACGCACGCGCGCGGGAGCCAGGCGCCGCGCGAGGTGTTCGACGCGTACTGGGCGGAGGCCACCGCCCGCGCGCCGCACCACTACGGCTGCCATCTCTCGGCGCTCCAGTACCTGTGCGACAAGTGGTACGGCTCGCACACCGAGATGTTCGACTTCGCCGAACGCGCGGCGGAGGAGGCACTGCCGGGCTCGAAACTGCACGCGCTGCCGCTGCTGGCGGCCGTCGAGTACGACGTGGTGGCCGGCGGCCCGTCACGGGAGGGCGGGCGGATCGAACGCTCGCGGATCCAGGCGGCACTGGACCGGGCACGGGAACTGTCGGACGCGTACCCGCAGGGCGACCCGGAGGTGGCCGGGGTCCGGAACCATCTGGCGCTGATGCTGGTGCTGGCGGACCGGCACGAGGAGGCGCTGGAGCAGTTCCGGGCGCTGGGGGTGCACGCGACGGAGTATCCGTGGGCGTATCTCGGGGACGCGCGGGGCGAGTTCCTGGACTTCCGGGCGGGTGTACGGATGCGGGTGGCGGCGCGGATGCCGTTCTTTTCGCGGTCGAAGCCGGCTGGAGCGTCGGGGGCGGTGAAGGCGGGCGCGTACGAGGCCGGGACCGAGGCCGTCGCCACCCCCCGCCCCTCCCCCGTCACCCCGCACTGCCTCGCGCTCGTCGCCGCCCCGCCGCACACCGTCGCCGACGCCGCGCTGATGTGCGGTGTCCCACTGCGCATAGCCCCGGCGCCGGGCCGGTCGTCGTACGTCGAACTCGCCGCCGACTCCGAGCCCGGCATCCGCGCCACCCTCCTCGGCGAGGACCGGCTCACGGCCGCCGCCGACAACTTCACCACCGGCGAACCGTGGCCCGCGCTGGTCCTGCGACGGACCGGTGACCGGTACGGCTTCACGCTGCTCCGGCAGGGCAAGAAGGTCGCCGACCACGACTGGGACCCGGCGGCACCGGTCCCCGACCACGCCGCCGTGGCGGCCACCGCCGCGACGCTGACAGCGATGTACGGCGTCGCCGACGCCCGCCCGGTCACCAACCTCCTCCGCGGCTCGGCCGACCCGGCCCGCCGCCAGTCCGCCCTGGTCAAGGCGCTCGGCCTGCCCCCGATCCCGGCCGGTTTCGGCACCCGCGACGAAGTCCTCACCACCCTCGCAGGCGCCCAGGTACTGGCCCGCCGCGGCTTCCTGGCAGGCATCCTGGACACCCTGTCGGGCGACCCGTCCGGCCGCCCGCCAATGCCGCGACGCCCGCGCTGGTGGGTGCTGCGCATCGCGGGGCTGGTGCTGTTCACCCCGGTGACGGCGTACGCCTGGTGGTCCCCGGACATCGGCTGGTTCCGCGCGTCGCTGTCGACGATCGCGACGTGCTACATCGCGCGGCAGTTGACGGGCGCGTGGCGGCGACGGGGGCGCGTCACGAAGGTCTGAGGCCGGGCCGGCGGTGGTGCGGGCTGTACGTCGGAGACGGGGGCGTGCTCTCTCGGCCGGTCGCGTGATCGTGCCTGGACCGCGTCGTACCGCGCGGGCGATTCCTCGTTGATTTCAGGCGACGGCACAATACGACGCAGGCTCGGGGCCCGCCTGACATATCTTGGCGGGCCCAGAAAAACTTACGCCGTGGATCCAGACTGCGATTCTTCCTCGACCCAGCGATCGTCGTCCGCCTCCAGGGTCCCCTGATCACTCACGAAGAAAACTCCAGTACGGTAGAAATCACAGAAGCCATTCACCATGGCTTCGATGCTCTCATACACGAACCCTGATTCTCCGCCAATCATTGCATGAGCAACCCTGGGCGACCGCAATGACGCATCGTAAACTGCCGCATAGAAATCCCCGCCGCCCGTCGCAAGGAGCGGCATGAAGAAATCTCCGAGCACAGGATCGCCGATCTCATACGATTCCCGCACGCCCATCGCTTCACGCAGCGAGAGCGGCTCATAGCCCGGCACCAGAGCAGCATCGTCCTGAACTTGTCCCGAGCGATATTCCACGCCATTTGACCAGCCGAACCATATGGCAATGTCTTCTGGAACGGGACCTTGAATCACCGCCTCAACCTCACTTGCCGAGACGCCGGGCACACGAGATTCAACAACGGGACGATTCAGGCCCGCAACCTGCTGCCAGAGTCGCTCGATGGACTGAATCAGCATTTCGATTGCCACCCACCCACTACAAGATAGTGATCGTCGACGGTGCGCTGTACGCCGCGGGCGGGCGGCCCGCCGTACTGCTGCCCTTGCTGACCCGCATGGTCGACCACGACGCCGACCTGTCACGCCGCCTGCTCAGCCCCGCCCCCGGCGCACGAAGGCATACACACTCACTTGATAGTCGCTCATCCCAGGAGAGCGAGCCAGAAGTTGATGATCCTCGAGAAGCCCGCCCGTACGGCGCCCCACTTCGTGAGCACGGACCGGTTGACTCCGCAGAAAAGAGCCGCGAGACAGACATCGGCGGGCAGAACCCGGCCTGCCGCCCGCACGGTTGCCTTCCTGCCGCTTCCGCGCCCCGACTGCCGCACCGTGACGACGACGCCGGGATCTTCGGCGCCGGGCCGCCGGGACAGCGTGAACGCCCAGCGGTTGATCGCCGTGAGCACGTACGCGTCGCCCAGATACGTCATACGCAGGGAGCGCCCACGGCGCGTCTGCGCCCACCGGTTCCGGCTCAGCCGCACGACCTCGTCGCCCACCCGCAGCGTCGCGCCGTTGAGGGTCGGCATGAACACGACCTCCGTGTGGATGCCACGCGTCTCGAACGTGGCCGTGGGGATCAGCGCACCCTGCACAGCCGTGACGATCCCCGGCTCCCTGTCCAGGCCCGCCGGGTAGACGACCCGGATGTCGCCGAACTCCGCAGAAGTGCCCTGCCAACCGTGCTTCGTGAGCCCGACGGGCTGCCTCTCCTTCCAGTACGCGAGCGTGAACGGGCTGATGGTCGTATGCATGACTTTCCCTCGCTAGTCGAACGCCCACCCACTCCCCGGCCGGCCGTGTCGAGTCCCTTGCCCTGTGCGCCCCTGTTGCCGTCATCGTCGCCGTCAGACGGCCACGCGCGAGGACGGTGGAGTGGTGGGCTTTGGCCGGCGTCGGTATACGAGCCTGTCCGGCAGGCGAAGAGCCGGCTCAGAGGTCCGCGACGGTCACCCACAGTTCCTCGTCGGTGGCGATCAGCCGACCCGGTCGCTGTGAGGCGGTGTCCGGGACGACCGCGCGCACCAACGGCTGGTCACCCTTGTCCACGGTCACCTTCGTACCGTCGAACTTCGGCGACTCCTCACCGACGACCGACCGCAGCTTGGCCGCCAGCCGCTCGGCCGTCCTGTCGTCCTTGACGACGAAGCACAGCACCTCGGTGTTCTTCGCGGCGGAGGTCGCCCGCTGGCCGACAGAGGCCAGGCGCACCGGGTTGGGGGACGTGAGCGGGTTGAAGTCCGCGCGGTAGACGTCTCCCAGACACTCGGCAGCCCGCCGGAAATCGTTGTTGTCGGCCAGGGACGAACCCTTCTTCGGCGTGACCGCCGACAAGGGGTCGGAGTCCTTGGAGGAGTAGGAGATCTCGTCCTCCGAAACCCGGAACGCCAACCCCGATCTCCCGGAGTCCGTCCAGACCTCATCGCCGTCCCGCTCGCTCTTCGTATAGCCCTCGGCCTTCAGCGATGCGGTGATTGCCTTCGCGTCGAACGAACCCTCCCAATGGCCCGCCTCGGGGGTGTCGACCTCGGTGTCGATCTGCGTCGCCTTCAGTGCCTGCCCCCATGGCGCGGCCTGGAACGAGTTCAGCAGGGCCCCGCCGGGCTGCGCGACGAAGCTGAACCGCGTCGCGTCACCCTTGCTCAACTTCCTTACCTCGGCGGCGTCGAGAAAGGTCACCTGCTGCACGCCGTTGTCGTCGGCCAGGGTCCCGAGCCCGCCGAGCAGCGGGGACGCGCTGTCCCCCTCGCCGGAGTCGGACGAACAGCCGGTGACGGCAACCAGCAGGACGGTTCCGAGAGCGACGACCCCGAGGGCCGATCGACGAGCTGATATGCGCATGACGAAGAAGGCTATACCGCCCCCTGCCGACCGCACGCTGCTCCACCGGGCGCGTGGGGGCAGGGACGAGGACGAAGAACTGACGCCCTCGGTCCCGCCGACGGAGACCCTGACGACCCACCCACCAGGGCAGCCGTCCGCTGATGTGAGTCAGGCTTGCCGTGAAACCTCACAAAGAGCTCCACCGGGACGCCCGGTGGAGCTCCTTATACGAAGGTCAATCGATCGCGTAGAGCGCGACAGCGCCTCATTGGTTGACGACCGAAGAAACCCAGATCGTTACATCACTTGCGATCCCTGACGCATCGCCACCGGTGACAACTCGGTGCTCTCGCCGATCCGGGTTTCGATACTCTACTTCGAGTCTCCTGTCCGAATCCAGAGTCACAACGACGTACCACTGATTTCCGGATCCCTGCGGCTCGATCGAAAGAAATGAATTGTTCGGGTAATTCAGCTCCTCGATCAGCTCGAAGAGCAGATCTTCCGAGAAGCCTTCATACGACTCACCGCTCTCCGTCTCCACGGTGTAAGGGATTGATGACATCCCACCTCCAGCGCTCGCTCGAGAAGAGGACCTATCCGCCGTCGCGATCCCTGAAGAACCCGCCGCCAGTAACATACCGCAAATCCTGCTCCCAGGATCGCGAAGGTGACACGGACCCCCTGTGCGGCTCAAAATTCAACGGCCCAGGATGCCGCTCCGTCATATAGCGCTCAACATCAAGAGCATCCCGCCTAGAATCGTAATTCCTGAGGATCACCATCCGAGTCCCGCCGTCATAATCCGAGCTCTTGTAGCGACCGGCGGGATTCTTCGATATTCCCCACTTGAGCAATTCGCCATTCTTGGGGTTCACCAAAGCATACAGGGACGTCTGTCCAGCATCAGGAATTGGACCACTGATTGGCTTTCCAGTCCTGAACGCCGGGCAGGTGGAGTTATGAACCAGGACCGGCGTCGCCCGTGCCAGCACATAGTACGTATGCACGTCAGCGACAGTCAGGTTGTAAACCGTCGCCTGCTGCGTCCAGCGCGCCACCGCCGTGATCTGGACGTGCGTGCCCGCGCTCGTCCGCAGCCACTGGCCCGGCTTGAGTGCCGTCGCCGTGATCCACTCGTTCAACTCCGGCACCCAGAACGGGTGTCCGTCGGTCGCCGTGACCGACGCCGTCTTGGTGCCCTTCTTGCCGTCCGTGTCGATCGTCACCTTGACGAGTTTCTTGGCACCCTGGCCCTTGATCTCCGGCGTGACCGTCTTCGCGTACGTCTTGCCGGTCTTCGGGTCGGTGGCGAGGACCTTGTCGCCGACCCGGACGTCCTTGATGGACTTGGTCGTGCCGTCCGCGAGGAGGACCTTGGTCTCCGGCGTGAAGCTGTTCTTCGTGCAGCTGCCGAGACCGCCCGCCCTGGGGCCGCCCAACGCGGCAGCAGCCGCCGCTTCGAGGAGGAAGCCTGCGGCCATCGAGCCGAATTTCGCGTCCAGTTCCTTCGGACACTCCCCCGTCAGTGGTGTACGTCTACTTGGCACCCGAGGGGTCGGTGACCTGCTTCGACAGTCCCCGGTCGTCGTGGGAGTAGGTGATGGACTGCGACTGCGTGCGGTCGGCGTCGGTGTACTGCTTCACCTCCGTCGTATGTCCCAGCGCGTCGACGACCGTGGTGGTGTCACCGGTGTAGCTGGAGGTGGTGCGCTTGGTCTCGTCCCTGAACTTCCGGGCGATCACCGCGGTGACGCGGCCTGCACCGTCGTACAAGGTGTCGCCGGCCCGCCATGGTGACCTTCACCTTGCCGGGCAGCTCACCGGCCGCCCGGTTCGTGGCCGGGGTACCGACGACCGAGACCGGCAGCTTTCCCGCCCGCCGGGCCTTGCCCGCCTGCGGGGTCACCTCTGCCGAACCGCTCGCGGGCCAGGCCACCTTGGGGCTCTTCCACGGGTGGGCCCTAACATGAAGGCCACTCCGCGCACTAGATCATTTCCGGAGCCGGATCCCCCACGCCCCTCCCGCCGCACCCGACCGGCGCCCGCACAACTCGCCCCGACGCGACGAAGACGACCGCGGCGAGCACGACCGCCACGAACACGACCGCGCCGGGGCCGACCTGAAGCGGCCCCGGCACGGACTTCGGATCGGCCGGCCAGCGGCCGGTCAGCGGCCGATCAGCGGCCGACCCTCGGCTGTCCCCCGTCCGTCCCCCGGTCAACTCACCAGGAACTCGTAATCGGTCCGGGCGCTGACGTTCCACGCGGCGTCGAATGCCTGGACCTCCACGTACCAGCGTCCCGCCCTGTTCGGCGTCCAGCTGACCGACGCGGTGCCGTCCGCGCCCGCCACGACCGTCTTTGTCGTCTCCCCGAGGAAGGTGTAGCGAAAGTGGGCCACGTCGCTGTCCCCGTCGGCGGCGGTGAACGTGAACGTGCCCGCCTCACCGCCCGGGTGCCACACGTCGTCGTCCGGGTACCTCGCCGATTCGACCGCCGGTTTCCCCGGCCCGACGCTGTCCAGCACCACCTCGCACCGCCCGGACGCACCGTCCGAACTCCACGGGCCCCACGCCTCCCCGTCGTACGCGCGGGCGTCCCAGCGGATGACCGCGTCCGACGGAATCTGCGGCTCGCCCGAAGGCGGCTGAGTCACGTAGTGGGTGAAGGGTGTGCCGGGGGTCGGGGACTTGTAGCCGGTGTCGTAGGTGTACGAGCGCTCCGCGCCGGCTCCGTCCTGCCAGGCCACCCGGAACTGCACCATCACCTTGTCGGCGACCGGCGGCACATTGTCGGGATCGCGTGCCTCGACGCGGAGTTGGGGCAGTTCAGCGGCGTACGTGCGCGCCTCACCCCAGCCGCACCCCCCGCCCGGAACGGTCGACATCAGCTCATGGACGATCCGCTCCGGCGGCGAGTTGCGCACGGCGGCGACCGCCTCGCCCTGTCCGCCGGGCAGCACGCCCGAGCCCGCCACCAGCACGGCGGCCAGCGCTCCGGCCGTCACCGTCGTAACCCGCCACCACCTGCGTCTTGCCGTCTCCCAAGTCGTCATCGACGCAGTCAACGCGATCAAGGAAAGCCACTCAAGACCACAAGTCGCAACATAGATAGACACGTTCAGTCACGGGATCATCACAGAAACTTCATCACTCATGTCGCTTCGCTGTCAGCCCCGCGACACCACGTGACCCTCCCCACCACCCCCCACAGCCACCCCTTTACCCCCACCCCCGACAATGGCGACGTGATCACACCGCCTTCGCCTTCGTCATCGTCGCCGTCGCCGTCGCCGTCGCGGAGCGTCCAGCGGCGCGCCGAGCACGGGCCGACCCCCTTCGTCGACCTCAGCCGCGCCGAGTGGAGCGCGCTGCGCGACAAGACGCCCCTGCCGCTCAGCGCCGAGGAGGTCGAGCGGCTGCGCGGGCTCGGGGACGTCATCGATCTGGACGAGGTGCGGGACGTCTATCTGCCGATCTCCCGGCTGCTCAACCTGTACGTGCAGGCCACCGGTCAACTCCGCGGCGCGCTCAACACCTTCCTCGGGGAAGCGGGCAACGGCCACGGCGCCCAGCGCGGCACCCCCTTCGTCATAGGAGTCGCCGGGAGCGTGGCCGTCGGGAAGTCCACCGTCGCGCGGCTCCTCCAGGCGCTGCTCGCCCGCTGGCCCGAGCACCCGCGCGTGGAGCGCGTGACCACCGACGGGTTCCTGCTGCCGATGAAGGAGCTGCAGGCGCGCGGGCTGATGTCGAGGAAGGGCTTCCCGGAGTCGTACGACCGCCGGGCCCTGACCCGCTTCGTCGCCGACATCAAGGCCGGCAAGGACGAGGTGACCGCGCCCGTCTACTCACATCTCAAGTACGACATCGTGCCGGGCGAGAAGCTGACCGTACGGCGCCCCGACATCCTCATCGTCGAGGGCCTCAACGTCCTCCAGCCCGCGCTCCCCGGCCAGGACGGCCGTACCCGCGTCGGGCTCGCGGACTTCTTCGACTTCAGCGTGTACGTCGACGCGCGCGCCGAGGACATCGAGAGCTGGTATCTGAACCGCTTCCGCGAGCTGCGCGAGACGGCGTTCCAGAACCCGTCCTCGTACTTCAGGAAGTACACCCAGGTCTCCGAGGAGGAGGCCCTCGACTACGCGCGCACCACCTGGCGCACCGTCAACCGCCTCAATCTGCTGGAGAACGTGGCACCCACCCGCAGCCGTGCCACCCTGGTCGTCCGCAAGGGCGCCGACCACAAGGTGCAGCGCCTGTCCCTCCGTAAGCTCTGACCACTCCAACCGAGCGTCTGAGAGCTGTTGTGCTGCATCTGCGCCTGATCGTCCCCGCCGACCTGACCGACCAGGTCGTACGTACGGTGGAACAGACCGTCGGCACCACCCACCTGGTCGTCGTCCCCGGCGCCGCCCGCGATCCGGCGGGCGATCTCGTCCTGTGCGACGTCGCGCGCGAGGCCGGCGACGGGCTCATCGCCGAGCTGCGCGAACTCGGCCTCGACCGGAGCGGTTCGATCGCCGCCGACGAGATCGGTCTGTCCCTGTCCCGGCGCGCCGACAAGGCGGAGGACGACGCCCCCGGCGAGGGCGCCGACGCCGTGCTGTGGGATCAACTGGCCGACGCGACCCACGAGGAGTCCACCCTCTCGGTCACCTATCTCGCCTTCCTCACCCTCGCGACGATGATCGCCGCCTGCGGTGTGGTGCTGGACAACGCGATCCTGATCGTCGGCGCGATGGCCGTGGGGCCGGAGTTCGGCCCGCTCGCCGGGCTCTGTACGGCGGTGGTACGGCGCTCCGCGCGGCTCGCCCTGCGCGCTCTGGCCGCGCTGATCGTGGGATTCGCGGCGGCGATGGTGCTGACGACCGGCTTCAGTCTGATGATGAACGGGTTCGGCCTCTTCCACGAGTCCATGCTGAAGGGTGACCGCCCGAACACCGCCTTCGTTTACGCCCCCGACCTGTTCTCGTTCGTGGTCGCGATCCTGGCCGGCGTGGCGGGCATGCTCTCCCTGACGTCGGCGAAGTCCGGTCTCCTGGTCGGCGTGGCCATCTCGGTCACCACGGTCCCCGCCGCCGCCAACGCCGCGGTCGCTCTCGGCTACGGGGACCTCAACCAGGTACGGGGCTCCAGCGAACAGCTCCTGATCAACCTCGGCGGCATCGTCCTGGCGGGGACGCTCACGCTGCTGCTCCAGAAGGCCCTCTGGAAGAGGACGCGCCGCGTCGGTCCTCATCCACGTACTCGATGACGTCTCGATGACGTCCTCGTCGTACTCCTCGCGGCGAACGGGGAAAGGAGAAAGGGCGCCGGAAACCGCTCCCGGCTCCGCTACCTCAACTCCCCTACCCCAGCGCCGACTTCACCACGTCCGCCAGCCGCCCCGCCACCGCGCGTGCCTGTTCGATGTCGGCCGCCTCCACCATCACCCGTACCAGCGGCTCCGTACCCGACGGACGCAGCAGCACCCGGCCCGTCGAGCCCAGCTGGCGCTCGGCCTCCGACACCGCCGTCGCCAGCTCCGCCGACGTCGTGACGCGCGACTTGTCCACGTCCGGCACATTCGTCAGCACCTGCGGCAGTCGCCGCATCACGCCCGCCAGGTCGGCCAGCGAACGGCCCGTGGCCGCCACGCGGGCCGCCAGCATCAGGCCGGTCAGCGTGCCGTCGCCGGTCGTCGCGTGGTCGAGGACGATGACGTGCCCGGACTGCTCGCCGCCCAGCGCGTAACCGTGCTCCTTCATCGACTCCAGTACGTAACGGTCGCCGACCGCCGTCTCCACGAGGGTGATGCCCTCACGCTCCATCGCGATCTTGAAGCCGAGGTTGGACATCACCGTCCCCACGACCGCGTCGCCGCGCAGCGTGCCCGCCTCGCGCATCGCGAGGGCCAGCACGGCCAGGATCTGGTCGCCGTCGACCTCCTCGCCCGCCGCGTCCACGGCCAGGCAGCGGTCGGCGTCGCCGTCGTGCGCGATACCGAGGTCCGCGCCGTGCTCGACCACGGCGGCCTTCAGCAGCTCCAGGTGCGTGGAGCCGCAGCCGTCGTTGATGTTCAGGCCGTCCGGCTCCGCGCCGATCGTGACGATCTCCGCGCCGGCGCGGGTGAACGCCTCCGGCGACACGCGGGCCGCCGCGCCGTGCGCCTCGTCCAGGACGACCTTGAGCCCGTCGAGCCGGTTCGGCAGCACCCCGATGAGATGCGCGACGTACTGGTCGAAGCCCTCGTCGTAGTTACGGATCCGGCCCACGCCCGCGCCGGTCGGCCGCTCCCACGGGGCACCCGTGCGGTGCTCGTCGTACACGGCCTCGATACGGTCCTCCAGCTCGTCGGCCAGCTTGTGGCCGCCGCGCGCGAAGAACTTGACTCCGTTGTCCGGCATGGCGTTGTGGCTCGCGGAGAGCATCACGCCGAGGTCGGCGCCCAGCGCCCCGGTGAGATACGCCACCGCGGGGGTGGGCAGCACACCGACGCGCAGGACGTCCACGCCCGCGCTCGCGAGACCCGCCACCACGGCGGCCTCCAGGAACTCACCCGACGCGCGGGGATCGCGCCCGACCACCGCCGTCGCCCGATGGCCCTCGAACGTGCCCGCCTCGGCGAGCACATGCGCCGCCGCGACCGAGAGGCCGAGCGTCAGCTCCGCCGTCAGATCCGCGTTGGCAACGCCGCGCACGCCGTCCGTGCCGAAGAGTCGTCCCACAGCTGTCCCTCCGAAAAATGCTCAGAAAATGCCCCGAAGAGCTTCGCCAAGATCCAAGGAGAACACGGGGATTGCCCGAGGGATCGTCCAGGGGATCAGGAAGCTCGGAAAACGAACGCCCCGGCAGCACAAGAGTGCCGCCGGGGCGAACATATGCCATACATACGCCGTGAGGCCGTAAGGGCCCTGGCGCGGTAAGGCCGAGCGAGCGTTTAGCGCTTGCTGTACTGCGGCGCCTTGCGGGCCTTCTTGAGACCGGCCTTCTTGCGCTCGACGGCGCGGTCGTCGCGGCTCAGGAAGCCGGCCTTCTTCAGCGGGGCGCGGTTGTTGTCCACGTCCGCCTCGTTCAGCGAGCGGGCCACACCGAGGCGCAGCGCGCCGGCCTGGCCGGAGACGCCGCCACCCGAGATACGGGCGATGACGTCGTAGCGGTTGTCGAGCTCAAGCACCTTGAAGGGCTCGTTGACAGCCTGCTGGTGCACCTTGTTCGGGAAGTAGTCCTCGAGCGAACGCCCGTTGATCTTCCACTTGCCGGAGCCCGGAACGATCCGGACGCGGGCGATGGCGTTCTTACGACGGCCCAGGCCGGCGGCCGGCTGGGGGTCGCCGAAGCGGGAGGCCAGCGACTCGGAGGTGTACTCGCCCTCGACGGGGGTCTCCGACTCGAAAGTCGTCACCTCCGCGAAGGTCTCCTCCGCCTCGGGGGCGTCCACGGGGGTCTCTGCAGTGGTCTCGGCCACGATGTTCCTCAGATTTCTTTTCGTCTTAGGCGGTGGCCGGAATTACTGCGCGACCTGGGTGATCTCGAACGGAACCGGCTGCTGGGCAGCGTGCGGGTGCTGGTCGCCCGCGTAGATCTTCAGCTTCGAGAGCATCTGACGGCCCAGGGTGTTCTTGGGAATCATGCCCTTGATGGCCTTCTCGACGGCCTTCTCGGGGTTCTTCGCCAGCAGCTCGTCGTAGCGGACGGAACGCAGACCACCCGGGTAACCGGAGTGGCGGTACGCCATCTTCTGGGTCTTCTTGTTGCCGGAGAGGTGGACCTTCTCGGCGTTGATGATGACGACGAAGTCGCCCATGTCCATGTGAGGGGCGTAGATCGGCTTGTGCTTGCCCCGGAGGAGGTTCGCTGCCGTAGTCGCCAGACGGCCCAGGACGATGTCCTGCGCGTCGATGATGTGCCACTGGCGCGTGACATCGCCGGGCTTGGGGCTGTACGTACGCACGGTCGTAGCCTTCGCTTCTTCAGTGAGTGAGTCCTGACAAGGCCACCCGGACGATCACGACAGCCCTGGCAGACATACGGGGACGCAACCCGTGCCTGCCGCTGGATCATCGGCCCGGTGGACCGGCGTAAGGGCCTCTCACGTGAGAATGAACAAGCCAATACGCATAACGAACCAGAAGGATACCCAGGGTGCGCCGTACGGGTCAAAACGAGGCCCCGCCCCGCCCCCCGCCCGGCCCCTCGCGGGCTCCGCCCCGCACCCCGCCCGTCACACGCGTCACCGCGCCCGCACCACCCGGCGCTCGTCCCACACCGGCTCCACCGACTCCCGCACGACCCCGTCCGACCCGAAGACCAGATACCGGTCGAAGGTCTTCGCGAACCACCGGTCGTGCGTCACGGCCAGCACCGTCCCGTCGTACGCCTCCAGCCCGTCCTGCAGGGCCTCCGCCGACTCCAGGTCCAGGTTGTCCGTCGGCTCGTCCAGCAGCAGCGCCGTCGTCCCGCGCAGCTCCAGCAGCAGGATCTGGAAGCGCGCCTGCTGCCCGCCCGACAGCTTGTCGAACGGCTGGTCCCCCTGCCGCTCCAGCTCGTAGCGCCGCAGCACGCTCATCGCGCCGCCCCGGTCCTTCGCGTGCTCGGTCCACAGGATGTCGACCAGCGCCCGGCCCAGCAGCTCCGGATGCGCGTGCGTCTGCGCGAAGTGGCCCGGCAGCACCCGCGCGCCCAGCTTCCACCGCCCGGTGTGCGCCACCGACGGATCGCCCGCGAGCAGCCGCAGGAAGTGCGACTTGCCCGAGCCGTTCGACCCGAGGACCGCGACCCGCTCGCCGTAGTAGATCTCCAGCGAGAACGGCTTCATCAGCCCGGTCAGCTCCAGGTTCTCGCAGGTCACCGCCCGTACGCCGGTCCGGCCGCCCTTGAGTCGCATGGTGATCGCCTGCTCGCGCGGCGGCTCCGGCGGCGGGCCCGCGTCCTCGAACTTCTTGAAGCGCGTCTGCATCGCGCGGTAGCGCGAGGCCATGTCGGGGCTGATCGCCGCCTGCTGCCGCAGCCGCAGCACCAGTGCCTTCAGCCGCGCGTGCTCCTCGTCCCAGCGCCGCTTCAGCTCCTCGAAGCGCGCGAAGCGCTCCTTGCGCGCCTGGTGGTACGTCCCGAACCCGCCGCCGTGCACCCACACGTCCGAGCCGGCCGGGCTCGGCTCCACGCTGACGATCTTCTCCGCCGCCCTGGCCAGCAACTCCCGGTCGTGGGAGACGAACAGCACAGTCTTACGAGTCTCCTTGAGCCGCTCTTCCAGCCACCGCTTCCCGGGCACGTCCAGATAGTTGTCCGGCTCGTCGAGCAGCAGGACCTCGTCGGGCCCGCGCAGCAGCGCCTCCAGCACCAGCCGTTTCTGCTCGCCGCCGGACAGCGTGGTCAGGGCGCGGAACTGCGCCTTCTCGTACGGGACACCCAGCGCGGCCGTCGTGCACATGTCCCAGACCGTCTCGGCCTCGTACCCACGCGCCTCCGCCCAGTCGCTGAGCGCCTGCGCGTACCGCATCTGCGCGGCCTCGTCGTCGACCGTCATGATCAGGTGCTCGGCCTCGTCCACCGCGCGGGCCGCCTCGCGGATCCGCGGCTGCGCGACCGAGACCAGCAGGTCACGGACCGTACGGTCGTCGCGCACCGAGCCCACGAACTGCGACATGACGCCGAGCCCGCCGCTGACCGCCACCGTGCCGCCGTGCGGCTGGAGCTCTCCGGCGATCATCCGCAGCAGCGTCGTCTTGCCCGCCCCGTTGGCTCCCACGAGCGCCACGACGGCGCCCTCACCCACCCGGAACGAGGCATCGTTGAGGAGCACCCGTCCGTCCGGTAGGTAGTACTCCAGGTGCGCGGCCTCTAGATGTCCCATGCTTCGCATTGTCACGGCCAGGACCCCACTCTCCCAACCGATTTCCGTCCGAATCCCGTTCTCGGCCCGGAACCGTAACCCGCTCCCGGCGGTTTAAACTCCGCCCATGAGCTTTGGTCAAGGGGGGCCTTACGGGCCGCCCCCACAGGGGCCGTACGGATCGCGGGACCCGCAGGGGCAGACACCGGACTGGGCCGCGCTCGCCGACGCCTCGGCACAGCGGGCCCGTCGCAGGCGATGGATGCTGATAGGCGGCGGCGCGCTGGCAACCGCCGCCGTCGCGGCGATCGTCGCGACGGCCGTCGTGTCCATGAACGGCGACAGCGGTGACCGGGGCGGCGACAAGAACGCGAGCGACCTGCCCGCCCCGCCCGACCTGCCCAGCGAGAGCGCCGATCCCGAGCCGTCCTTCTCCGACGCCGTGCCGCTGCCGCCGCCGAACCCGAAGGACTTCATCTCCACCGAGGACAAGGACACGGCGCCGCTCAGCGCCGACACCCTCTTCCCGGGCTCGAAGCTGACGATGGGCGACCGCGTCTACGCGAAGGGCCCGACGAACCGCACCACGAACTGCGCGGGCGCGACCCAGGGCGCCCTCGGCTCGATCCTCGCCGCCAACACCTGCGACCAGGTCATCCGCGCCACGTACACCCGGGGCGGCACGGCGGTGACCGTCGGCGTCGCCGTCTTCTCCACCGAGACGCAGGCGCTGAAGGCGAAGAAGGAGGCGAGCGGCGGTCTGGCCTCGCTCTCCGGCTCGGGTGTCCCGACGTTCTGCCGGGGCGGCACGATCTGCCGCAAGACCACCAACTCGGTCGGCCGGTACGTGTACTTCACCGTCGGCGGCTTCACCAACGGCAAGAACGTGGTGAAGGGCGACCAGGACGTCTTCGACACCGGCGACGACGTCGCGGAGTTCACGTTCCTCCAGATCCGGCGCCGCGGCGAGGCCCAGGCGTCAGCCGCAGCCACCGCACCCGTCGACGAGTGACACACCGGCTCCACCGGAGCCCCCCGCCGCCGGCAGGGTCCGCTTGTTGCGGGCCAGCCGGTTGCGCGCGGCGAGCTGGTCGTCGGCCGGGTAGCCGACCTCCTCCAGGGTCAGACCGTGCGGCCGTACGACATGGACGGCCGAGTCCCGCACCCCGGCGGCCAGCACCTTCGCCGGCCACTCCACGGGCCGGTGCCCGTCGCCCACGAACAGCAGCGCGCCGACGAGCGAGCGCACCATGTTGTGGCAGAAGGCGTCGGCCCGCACGGTCGCGGTGACGACGCCGTGCGCGTCGCGCTCCCACTCCAGCCGCTGGAGCGTGCGGATCGTCGTCGCGCCCTCGCGCTTCTTGCAGTACGCGGCGAAGTCGTGCTCGCCGAGCAGTCCGGCCGACGCCGCGTTCATCGCGTCCACGTCCAACGTCCAGTCGTGCCACAGGACATGGCTGCGCAGCAGCGGGTCGACGCCGCCGGGGTCGTCGGTGACGCGGTAGGCGTAGCGCCGCCAGATCGCCGAGAACCGGGCGTTGAAGCCCCGCGGTGCCTCCTCGGCCCGCCACACCCTCACGTCGTGCGCCAGACGCCCCGCGAGGCGCCGCAGCAGCCTCTCCCGGTGCTCGGCCCACAGCTCGACGGGCAGATCGACGTGCGCGACCTGTCCGCGGGCGTGCACGCCCGCGTCGGTCCGCCCCGCGACGGTCAGGTCGTACGTCTCCGAGGACCGCGTCACGACCTTCAGCGCGTCCTCGATGTCCCCCTGGACGGTCCGCCGGGTGGCCTGCCGCGCCCAGCCGGAGAAGTCCTTCCCGTCGTAACTCAGGTCGAGCCGCACCCGTACGAACCCGGGCGCCGCACCCTCGATGTCCTCACTCACCACTCACCCCATTCATACGGAACGGGCCCGCACCGCCCCTGAGGGTGATGCGGGCCCGTTCTGCGACCTGGAAATACGGTCAGGCGTCCTTGGGCTCGTCCTTGGACTCCGCCTCGACCGGCTTGGCGTCCTCGACGGGGGCGTCCTCCGTGGAGGTGGCCTCCTTCTTGAGGGCGTCTTCCTTGACTGCGCGCTTCGTCGCGGCCTCGGCCTCACCGGTGGCCTTCTGCGCCACGGTCAGGGCCTCGACCAGCTCGATGACCGCCATCGGGGCGTTGTCGCCACGACGGGGGCCGATCTTGGTGATGCGCGTGTAGCCACCGGGGCGGTTCTCGTACCGCGGAGCGATCTCGGTGAAGAGCGTGTGGACGATGCTCTTGTCCGTGATCGTCTGAAGAACGAGGCGACGGTTGTGGATGTCGCCCTTCTTCGCCTTGGTGACCAGACGCTCGGCGACCGGACGCAGGCGGCGGGCCTTGGCCTCGGTCGTCGTGATCTTGCCGTGCTCGAACAGCGCCTTCGCGAGGTTCGCGAGAAGCAGCCGCTCGTGCGCGGCGCTGCCGCCCAGACGGGCACCCTTGGCGGGCTTCGGCATGGTGTTACTCCTTCATATCTGCACCGGCCGTATCAGGTACCGATGTCAGTTCCCCGCAGACGGTCGTCTGCGGAAAGGCTCAGTACTGCTCGGTCTCCACGAACCCGGCGTCCGCGTCGTCGTCCGCGCCGAACGCGTCCGCCGCGGCGGTGGGGTCGAATCCGGGCGGGCTGTCCTTCAGGGCCAGGCCCATGCCGGCCAGCTTCGCCTTGACCTCGTCGATCGACTTGGCGCCGAAGTTACGGATGTCGAGCAGGTCCGCCTCGGACCGCGCCACGAGCTCACCCACGGAGTGGATGCCCTCGCGCTTGAGGCAGTTGTACGACCGAACGGTGAGCTCGAGCTCCTCGATCGGCAGGGCGAGATCGGCGGCGAGCGCCGCGTCCGTCGGCGACGGGCCCATGTCGATGCCCTCGGCGTCGATGTTGAGCTCGCGCGCCAGACCGAACAGCTCGACCAGCGTCTTACCGGCGGACGCCATGGCGTCGCGGGGGCGCATGGCCTGCTTGGTCTCGACGTCGACGATCAGCTTGTCGAAGTCGGTGCGCTGCTCGACACGGGTCGCCTCGACCTTGTACGTGACCTTGAGCACCGGCGAGTAGATGGAGTCGACCGGAATACGGCCGATCTCCTGGCCCACCTGCTTGTTCTGGACGGCGGAGACGTAGCCGCGACCGCGCTCGACGGTCAGCTCCATCTCCAGCTTGCCCTTGCCGTTCAGCGTCGCCAGGACGAGGTCCGGGTTGTGGACCTCGACACCGGCCGGGGGCGCGATGTCGGCGGCGGTGACCAGGCCGGGGCCCTGCTTGCGCAGGTACATCACGACCGGCTCGTCGTGCTCCGAGGAGACGACCAGCTGCTTGATGTTGAGGATGAGGTCGGTGACGTCCTCCTTGACGCCCGGCACGGTGGTGAACTCGTGCAGGACCCCGTCGACCCGGATGCTGGTGACAGCGGCACCGGGGATCGAGGAGAGGAGCGTACGACGCAGAGAGTTACCGAGCGTGTAGCCGAAACCCGGCTCCAGGGGCTCGATCACGAACCGCGAGCGGTATTCGTCGACGACCTCTTCGGTCAGCGACGGACGCTGAGCGATAAGCATGGAAAATGCCTCCAGTCTTGGCACCCACTATTTGATGCCAACAGGAACAAGGGTACGGGCGGTACGGAGCCGAGGCCCCGTACCGCCCGCGATCCATACCCTCAGGGGGTACAGAAGATCAAACGCGGCGACGCTTCGGGGGGCGGCAGCCGTTGTGCGGGGTGGGGGTGACGTCCTGGATCGAACCCACCTCCAGGCCGGTGGCCTGGAGCGAGCGGATCGCGGTCTCACGGCCGGAGCCGGGACCCTTGACGAAGACGTCGACCTTGCGCATGCCGTGCTCCTGCGCGCGGCGGGCGGCCGACTCGGCGGCCATCTGCGCGGCGAAGGGGGTGGACTTGCGCGAGCCCTTGAAGCCGACATGGCCGGCGGAGGCCCAGGAGATCACGTTGCCCGAGGGGTCCGTGATCGAGACGATGGTGTTGTTGAACGTGCTCTTGATGTGGGCGTGCCCATGAGCGACGTTCTTCTTTTCCTTGCGGCGCACCTTCTTGGCAGCGCCCTGACGACCCTTGGGGGGCATCTATTACTCCTACGGGAGGTGGTCGGTCCTACAGCGAAGACCGCTGATGAGCGTCCGCTGAGGACTACTTCTTGCCCGGCTTCTTCTTGCCGGCGATGGCGCGACGCGGACCCTTGCGGGTACGTGCGTTCGTGCTCGTGCGCTGGCCGTGGACCGGCAGGCCGCGACGGTGACGCAGACCCTGGTAGCAGCCGATCTCGACCTTGCGGCGGATGTCGGCCTGGATCTCGCGACGGAGGTCACCCTCGGTCTTGAGGTTGCCGTCCACGTACTCGCGGAGCTTGACGAGGTCTTCCTCGGCAAGGTCGCGGACGCGGACGTTGGGGTCAACGCCGGTGGCGGCGAGGGTCTCCTTGGACCGGGTGCGCCCGATGCCGAAGACATAGGTGAGGGCGACCTCGACGCGCTTTTCGCGCGGGAGGTCAACGCCTGCGAGGCGTGCCATTCATGGCTCCTGTGTGATTTCGGAGGTCTTCCGCAGTGACTCTCCCGGACGACGTGCTCTCTCCGGGTCCCCGGCCTCCGCCGGAGGTGTCGGCGCCATCAGCTGGTGATGACGTCGGACACTGCGTATATACGTGTTCGCTCGCGTCGCGCGAAGTACTGCGAGATGCAGGGGGTCGTGCGTCAGCCCTGGCGCTGCTTGTGGCGCAGGTTGTCGCAGATGACCATGACCCGACCGTGACGGCGGATCACCTTGCACTTGTCGCAGATCTTCTTGACGCTCGGCTTGACCTTCATGGTGTGAGGTTCTCCGGGTCAGTGCCGGCACCCCGGAAGCGGGGTGAGGCAAGATCTACTTGTATCGGTAGACGATCCGGCCACGCGTCAGGTCGTAGGGAGACAGCTCCACCACTACCCGGTCATCGGGAAGGATTCGGATGTAGTGCATCCGCATCTTGCCGCTGATGTGCGCGAGGACCTTGTGACCGTTCTGGAGCTCCACCTTGAACATGGCGTTCGGGAGAGACTCGATCACGGTGCCCTCAATTTCGATGGCACCTTGCTTCTTGGCCACGCTTCGCCCTTCGAATCGGCTACCTTGATCGATTCTGGGCCACCGTATGTGGACACACGGGTACACCAGAGCCGACGCGTCAGTCTACGGCAGGGCTCTCGAAAAGACGAATCCGTTGAGTTTGCCCACCCCCGTAGATCGTCAATCCTCGGGCGGTACGGGCGCGCCCGTACGGCCTAGCCCAACGGGTCCGGCGCAGCCGTGACACCCAGCTCCGCCAGCTTCGCCTTGCCCCCGTCGACCGCCGTCAGGACCAGCGGGCCGGCCTCCGTCAGGGCGACCGAGTGCTCCCAGTGCGAGGACCAGGTGCCGTCGGTCGTGATGACCGTCCACTCGTCGGCCAGGACCTCGGTGTGCGGCGTGCCGAGCGAGACCATCGGCTCGATCGCCAGGCAGAAGCCGGGGATCAGCTTCGGGCCCTTGCCGCGCTTGCGCGAGACGTAGTTCAGCAGGTGCGGGTCCATGTGCATCTGGGTGCCGATGCCGTGGCCGCCGTAGTCCTCGACGATGCCGTACTTGCCGCCGCCGGGCTTCGGCTGGCGGCGGATGTACGTCTCGATCGCCCGCGACACGTCGACGAGCCGGTTACCGAGCCGCATCGCGGCGATCCCCGCCCACATCGACTCCTCCGTCACGCGGGAGAGCTCGATCAGCTCCGGTGCGTGACCGCCGCCGACGAACGCCGTGAAGGCCGCGTCGCCGTGCCAGCCGTCCACGATCGCGCCGGCGTCGACCGAGATGATGTCGCCGTCCTTCAGTACGGTCTTGGTGTCCGGGATCCCGTGCACCACCACCTCGTTGACCGAGGTGCAGATCGTCGCGGGGAACCCGCCGTAACCGAGGAAGTTGGGCTTCGCGCCGTGGTCCGCGAGGACCTTGCGCGCCACCTCGTCCAGGTCCTTCGTGGTGGCGCCGGGCACCGCGGCCTCGCCGGTGGCCGCGTGGATCGCGGCGACGACCAGCCCCGCCTCACGCATCTTCGCGATCTGCTCGGGGGTCTTGATCTCCACCATGACGGCGGCCTGCCTCACTCGGTCGAAGAAACGATGTCCCTGTCTGCGCTGAGAGTCCGCGCCAGGACACCTACGGTAGTCCCCCGGACAGCAGTACGGCCGTGGTGCCCCTGGGGGCGCCCCGGCCGTATCACTGTGCCGTGCTGTGGTGCTGTCGTGCTGTGGTGCTGTCGTGCTGTGGTGCTGTCGTGCTGTCGTGCTGTCGTGCTGTGCCGTGCTCGGTGGTACCACGTGGTGCGGTCGCGCCGTGCCTCGCGGGTGAACCGGACCTATGCGGCCCGGCCGCCACCCTCCAGAGCCGCCATCGCGCGCTTGGTCACCTCGGCGACCTTGCCGAGCGCCGAGATGGTGACCACGAGGCCCTGCTCCCGGTAGTGGTCGATGATCGGCTCGGTCTGCGTGTGGTAGACCTCCAGCCGCGTGCGGACCGTCTCCTCGGAGTCGTCGTGCCGCTGGTACAGCTCGCCGCCGCACTCGTCACACACACCCTGCTTCTTCGGCGGGCTGTACGTGAGATGAAAGACGTGCGAGCTGTCGTTGCGGCAGGTGCGCCGACCGGCGATCCGCTTGACCACCTCATCCTCGTCGACCTCCAGGTCCAGCACGGCGTCCAGGTGCAACCCCTCGGCCGTGAGCGCCTTGTCGAGCGCTTCGGCCTGCGGGACGTTGCGGGGAAAGCCGTCCAGAAGGAAGCCGTTCGCGGCGTCCGGCTGCGCCATCCGCTCCAGCGCCATTCCGATGGTGACCTCGTCGGGAACCAGGTTCCCGGCGTGGATGTAACTCTGCGCCTGCTTGCCGAGGTCGGTGCCCTGGCTGATGTTGGCGCGGAAGAGGTCACCTGTGGAGATGTGCGGAATGGAGAGGTTCTGGGCGAGGTACGCAGCCTGCGTTCCCTTGCCGGCACCGGGCGGTCCGACGAGGACGATTCGCATCAGCGGAGGAACCCTTCGTAATTACGCTGCTGGAGCTGGCTCTCGATCTGCTTCACGGTCTCCAGACCCACACCCACGATGATCAGGATGCTTGTCCCGCCGAACGGGAAGTTCTGGTTCGCGCCGCCGAAGCCTGCCAACGCCATCGTTGGGACGAGAGCGATCAACCCCAAGTACAGCGAGCCCGGCCAAGTGATCCGGTTGAGTACGTAACTCAGATACTCGGCAGTAGGTCGACCTGCCCGGATGCCCGGGATGAAGCCACCATACTTCTTCATGTTGTCCGCGACTTCTTCGGGGTTGAACGTGATGGCCACGTAGAAGAAGGCGAAGAACACGACAAGGATGAAGTACGTCGCGATGTAGTACGGATGGTCGCCCTTGATGAAGTGGGCTTCGATCCAGGTCTTCCAGCCGGACTGCTGACTGGAGAACTGCGCGATCAGCGCCGGGATGTAGAGCAGCGACGACGCGAAGATGACGGGGATCACACCCGCCTGGTTGACCTTCAGCGGGATGTACGTGGACGTACCGCCGTAGGACCTCCGCCCGATCATCCGCTTCGCGTACTGAACGGGGATACGGCGCTGCGCCTGCTCGACGAAGACGACGAGTCCCACCATCACGAAGCCGATGAGAATGACCGTGCCGAACTCGATCCAGCCCTGAGCGAGCTTGCCGCTCTCCTTGATGGCCCACAGCGCACCGGGGAAACCGGCGGCGATCGAGATGAACATCAGGATGGACATGCCGTTGCCGATGCCCTTGTCGGTGATCATCTCACCGAGCCACATGACGGCGGCCGTACCGGCGGTCATCGTGATGACCATCGTGATGGTGATGAAGATCGACTGGTCCGGAACGATCTCCGAGGCGACCGGGCAGCCGCTGAAGAGCGCGCCGCTGCGGGCGGTTGCCACCAGGCCGGTGCCCTGGAGCACCGCGAGGGCGACCGTCAGGTATCGGGTGTACTGAGTGATCTTGGCCTGACCGGACTGCCCTTCCTTCTTGAGGGCTTCGAGTCGGGGGATGACCACGGTCAGCAGCTGCAGGATGATGCTTGCCGTGATGTACGGCATGATGCCGAGCGCGAAGATCGTAATCTGCAGCAGCGCTCCGCCGCTGAACATGTTCACCAGCCCGAACAGGCTGTTATTGCCCTTCTGCGCTGCGTCGACGCACGTCTGCACAT
Source organism: Streptomyces sp. NPDC057137 (assembly GCF_042670825.1). Lineage (NCBI taxonomy): Bacteria > Bacillati > Actinomycetota > Actinomycetes > Kitasatosporales > Streptomycetaceae > Streptomyces > Streptomyces sp. NPDC057137. The sequence continues at coordinate 51,981 of NZ_JBHUUW010000006.1, forward strand.
TCTCGTAACTGACGCCCGGTACGGGAATGTGCGCCCCGAACCGGTACAGCACGATGATGAACAACGTGAAGAGCAGCTTCTTGCGCAGGTCGGGCGTCTTGAACGCCCGGGCGAACGCGGTGAGCACGGTGCCTCCTGCGACCCCCGCGCTCGCGCGTCAAGGGTGACGGTCTTGAGGATCGACAGATACATATCAGGCAAAAAGCCACGCGACCACCCCTGCGGACAGTCCGCGCGGCTCGGGGTCCGGGGGCGGACCCCCGGGTTCAATACAGCAACAGTGCACGCCACCTTACCGGCGTACCCGCTCCCCCGGAACGACCAACCGGGGATGCCCCTTTTGAGAGGCACCCCCGGTCGGATGTTCAGTCCATCAACTTGTCCGAGACGTCTCAGACGAGCTCAGTGACGGAGCCGCCGGCGGCGGCAATCTTCTCCTTGGCGGAGCCGGAAGCGGCGTCAACCGAAACCGTCAGCGCCACGGAGATCTCGCCCTGGCCCAGGACCTTGACGAGGCTGTTCTTACGGACCGCACCCTTGTCGACCAGATCGGCCACCGTGACCTCGCCACCCTGCGGGTAGAGCTCGGCCAGCTTGTCCAGGTTCACGACCTGGTACTCGGTACGGAACGGGTTCTTGAAGCCCTTGAGCTTCGGGAGACGCATGTGGAGGGGCATCTGCCCGCCCTCGAAGCGCTCCGGAACCTGGTAACGGGCCTTGGTGCCCTTGGTGCCACGACCTGCGGTCTTGCCCTTGGACGCCTCGCCACGGCCCACACGGGTCTTGGCGGTCTTGGCTCCGGGGGCAGGACGGAGGTTGTGGACCTTCAGCGGCTTCTGCTCCGCCATGTCAGTCGACCTCCTCAACCGTCACGAGGTGCCGCACGGTGTTGGCCATGCCGCGGAACTCGGGACGATCCTCCTTGACAACCACGTCGTTGAGCCGCTTGAGGCCCAGCGAACGAAGGGTGTCGCGGTGGTTCTGCTTGCTGCCGATGTACGACTTCGTCTGCGTGATCTTGAGACGGGCCATTACGCACCCGCTCCCGCACGTGCACGAAGCAGAGCCGCGGGGGCGACGTCCTCGAGGGGCAGACCGCGGCGGGCCGCGATCTCCTCGGGACGCTGCAGACCCTGGAGGGCCGCCACGGTCGCGTGCACGATGTTGATCGGGTTCGACGAACCGAGCGACTTCGACAGGATGTCGTGGACGCCGGCGCACTCGAGCACCGCACGCACCGGGCCACCGGCGATGACGCCGGTACCGGGGGACGCGGGCTTGAGCAGGACGACGCCCGCCGCCTTCTCACCCTGGATCGGGTGCGGGATGGTGCCCTGGATACGGGGGACCTTGAAGAAGTGCTTCTTGGCCTCCTCAACACCCTTGGCGATGGCGGCCGGCACCTCCTTGGCCTTGCCGTAACCGACACCCACGGTGCCGTCACCGTCGCCCACCACGACCAGCGCGGTGAAGCTGAAGCGACGACCACCCTTCACGACCTTGGCAACGCGGTTGATCGCGACGACACGCTCGACGTACGCGGTCTTCTCGGCGGCAGCGCCACCGTCACGGCCCTTCCGGTCCCGCCGCTCGCCGCCACCGGCACCGCTTCCGCGGCGCTGGGGTCCAGCCATTGGATTTACCTCTCTCTGTTACGTCCGCTAGCTCCGGAACCGGGGCTTAGAACTTCAGCCCGGCTTCACGGGCGGCGTCGGCCAGAGCGGCAATCCGCCCGGCGTACTGGTTGCCACCACGGTCGAACACGACAGCCTCGACGCCGGCGGCCTTGGCGCGCTCGGCGACCAGGGCACCGACCTGCTGTGCCTGGGCGCTCTTGTCGCCTTCGGCACCGCGGATCGACGTGTCCAGGCTCGACGCCGAAGCGAGCGTGTGGCCCGCGATGTCGTCGATGACCTGGGCCACCATGTGGCGGTTGGAACGCGTCACAACGAGGCGGGGGCGCGCTACCGTGCCCGAGACCTTCTTGCGTACGCGGATGTGACGGCGCTTGATGGCAGCGGCCTTGTAGGCCTTGCCCTTGGCGATCTTTACACCGTATGCCATGGCTACTTACCCGCCTTTCCGACCTTGCGGCGGATGACCTCGCCGGCGTACTTGACGCCCTTGGCCTTGTACGGGTCGGGCTTCCGCAGCTTGCGGATGTTCGCCGCGACCTCGCCGACCTTCTGCTTGTCGATGCCCTCGACGCTGAGCTTGGTCGGGGACTCGACCTTGAAGGTGATGCCCTCAGGGGCCTCGACGACGACGGGGTGGCTGTAGCCCAGGGCGAACTCCAGATTGGAGCCCTTCGCCTGGACGCGGTAACCGACTCCGCTGATTTCGAGCGCCTTGCTGTATCCCTGGGTCACACCGGTGATCATGTTCGCCACCAGCGTGCGGGACAGGCCGTGCAGGGCCTTGTTCAGACGCTCGTCGTTCGGACGCAGCACCTTGAGGGTGCCGTCATCGTCCTTGGTGACCTCGATCGGCGCTGCGACGGTGTGCGAGAGGGTCCCCTTGGGGCCCTTCACCGCGACCGTACGGCCATCGATGGTGACGTCCACACCGGTGGGAACCTGGATGGGGAGCTTGCCGATTCGCGACATGAGCTTTTCCTCCGTTCCCGACTACCAGACGTAGGCGAGGACTTCCCCACCTACGCCCTTCTTGCCTGCCTGCTGGCCGGTCAGGAGACCGTGGGACGTGGAGATGATCGCCACGCCCAGGCCGCCGAGCACCTTGGGCAGGTTGGTGGACTTGGCATACACACGCAGACCCGGCTTCGAGATGCGCTTGATGCCGGCGATCGAACGCTCGCGGTTCGGGCCGAACTTCAGCTCCAGGGTCAGCTTCTTGCCGACCTCGGCATCCTCGACCTTCCAGCCGGTGATGAAGCCCTCCTGCTGGAGGATCTCCGCGATGTGCGACTTGATCTTGCTGTGCGGCATCACGACATCGTCGTGGTATGCCGAGTTCGCGTTACGCAGACGGGTCAGCATGTCTGCGATGGGATCAGTCATGGTCATGAATTGGCCTTCGGCCTCTCTCGCCGGGGTTTCCTGTATGCGCCATCCCTCTCCCCGCTCAACGGCGGGACGGGTGCGGTGCGGGGACCTACGGCGTAGTAAGTTTCGGGCGGCGGACGCCCAACCCCCGAAGCCTACGGCATGGGGAGCAGGGCTTCCGCCGACCAGTTGCTTACCGAGAGCTCTGGTTGGTTCCTTACTTCAACTCAACGCTGAAGTAGCGGAATTACCAGGAGCTCTTGGTGACGCCCGGCAGCTCGCCGCGGTGTGCCATCTCACGAAGGCAGACACGGCAGAGGCCGAACTTGCGGTAGACGGAGTGGGGACGCCCGCAGCGCTGGCAGCGGGTGTAACCGCGCACGCCGAACTTCGGCTTGCGGGCGGCCTTAGCGATCAGAGCCTTCTTCGCCACGGTCAGTTCTCCTTGAACGGGAAGCCGAGGTGACGAAGGAGGGCACGACCCTCGTCGTCGTTGGTCGCCGTGGTGACCACGGTGATGTCCATGCCCCGGACCCGGTCGATCTTGTCCTGGTCGATCTCGTGGAACATGACCTGCTCCGTGAGACCGAAGGTGTAGTTGCCACGGCCGTCGAACTGCTTGGGCGACAGGCCGCGGAAGTCACGGATACGCGGCAGCGCGAGCGACAGCGTACGGTCCAGGAACTCCCACATGCGGTCACCGCGGAGGGTGACGTGGCAGCCGATCGGCTGCCCCTCGCGCAGCTTGAACTGCGCGATCGACTTGCGGGCCTTGGTAACGGCCGGCTTCTGGCCGGTGATCGTGGTGAGGTCCTTGATGGCACCCTCGATCAGCTTGGAGTCGCGGGCGGCGTCGCCCACACCCATGTTGACCACGATCTTGACGAGACCGGGGACCTGCATGACGTTCTCCAGGGAGAACTCCTCACGCAGCTTGCCGGCGATCTCCTCGCGGTAGCGCAGCTTCAGACGCGGCGCGGTTGTGGTCGTCATCAGATGTCCTCACCGGTCCGCTTGGCAACGCGGATCTTGTTGCCCTCGTCGTCAAAGCGGTAGCCGACGCGGGTGACGACCTTCTTGCCGTCCTTCTCCACGACCAGCTGAACATTGCTGATGTGGACAGGGGCCTCGGTCGTCACGATGCCGCCGGTCTGCGAACCACGAGCGGTCTGGCCGGCCTTGGTGTGCTTCTTGACCCGGTTGACACCCTCGACGAGGACGCGGTTCTGCGTGGGGATGGCCTGAATGACCTTGCCCTGCTTGCCCTTGTCCTTACCGGTGATGACCTGGACCAGGTCGCCCTTCTTGATCTTCATGCTTACAGCACCTCCGGCGCGAGCGAGATGATCTTCATGAACTTCTTCTCGCGCAGCTCACGGCCGACCGGGCCGAAGATACGGGTGCCACGAGGGTCGCCGTCGTTCTTCAGAATGACGGCGGCGTTCTCGTCGAAGCGGATGTACGAGCCGTCCTGGCGGCGGCGCTCCTTCACGGTGCGAACGATGACCGCCTTGATGACGTCACCCTTCTTCACGTTGCCACCGGGGATCGCGTCCTTGACGGTGGCGACGATGACGTCACCGATGCCCGCGTAGCGGCGACCCGAGCCACCGAGAACACGGATGCAAAGGATCTCCTTGGCACCAGTGTTGTCGGCGACACGCAGTCGCGACTCCTGCTGGATCACGTGTTTCTCCTGATCGTCTGCCGGTTCCCGGCGGGGTCCGTCCTACTGGGGTCGGACCCCACCGAGCCTGGCGGAACTACTCCTAGGGAATGCCCTGGGAGGAATTACTCGGCCTGGATTACTTGGCCTTCTCAAGGATCTCGACGATGCGCCAGCGCTTCGTCGCGGACAGCGGCCGGGTCTCCATGAGGAGGACACGGTCGCCGATCCCGGCGGCGTTCGCCTCGTCGTGCGCCTTGAGCTTGTTCGTACGGCGGATGACCTTGCCGTACAGGGCGTGCTTCACACGGTCCTCGACAGCGACGACGACGGTCTTGTCCATCTTGTCGCTGACGACCAGACCCTCGCGGGTCTTGCGGAATCCGCGCTCGCTCTTCTCGGTCGTCTCAGTCACGTTGCTCTCAGTCATCAGGCGCTCTCCACCGTCTCGATGCCCAGCTCGCGCTCACGCATCAGGGTGTAGATCCGCGCGATGTCCTTCCGGACCAGCTTCAGCCGGCCGTGGTTCTCGAGCTGACCGGTCGCCGCCTGGAAGCGGAGGTTGAACAGCTCTTCCTTGGCCTCGCGAAGCTTGTCGACAAGCTCCTCGCTACCCAGTTCACGCAGCTCGGACGCCTTGGTAACGGCCGCCATCACGACTCACCTGCCTCGCGCCGAACGATGCGGCACTTCATCGGAAGCTTGTGGGCGGCGCGGGTGAGCGCCTCCTTGGCAACCTTCTCGTTCGGGTAGGACAGCTCGAACATCACCCGACCGGGCTTGACGTTCGCGATCCACCACTCGGGAGAACCCTTACCGGAACCCATGCGGGTCTCGGCGGGCTTCTTCGTCAGGGGACGGTCCGGGTAAATGTTGATCCAGACCTTGCCGCCACGCTTGATGTGGCGGGTCATCGCGATACGAGCGGCCTCGATCTGACGGTTCGTCACGTATGCCGGGGTCAGCGCCTGGATGCCGTACTCGCCGAACGCAACCTGCGTGCCACCCTTGGACATTCCGCTGCGCTTCGGGTGGTGCTGCTTGCGGTGCTTGACCCTACGGGGGATCAGCATTTCGGTCAGGCCTCCGTTCCGCCGGTAGAAGTGGGCGCGGCCTCCGCGGCCGGAGCAGCCGTCGCGTCAGCCTTGGGGGCCTCGGCGCCGGGAGCCTGCTGCGGCTTGCGGCCACCGCGACCGCCACGCTCGCCACCGCGGCCACCGCGGCCGGCGGGACGGTCGTTGCCGCCACCACGGGCCGGACGGTTGCCCGCGCGCGCCGCGGCGTTCTCGGCGCGCACCTCGGCGATGTTCTTGACGTCGCCCTTGTAGATCCAGACCTTCACGCCGATACGGCCGAAGGTCGTCTTGGCCTCGAAGAAGCCGTAGTCGACGTTGGCCCGGAGCGTGTGCAGGGGCACGCGGCCCTCGCGGTAGAACTCCGAGCGCGACATCTCGGCGCCGCCGAGGCGGCCACCACACTGGATCTTGATGCCCTTGGCGCCGGCCTTCATCGTCGACTGCATGCTCTTACGCATGGCGCGACGGAAGGAGACACGCGAGGACAGCTGCTCGGCGACGGCCTGGGCCACCAGCTGAGCGTCCACCTCGGGGTTCTTGACCTCGAGGATGTTCAGCTGGACCTGCTTGCCGGTCAGCTTCTCCAGCTCGCCGCGGATACGGTCGGCCTCGGCGCCGCGGCGGCCGATGACGATGCCCGGACGTGCGGTGTGGATGTCCACGCGGACGCGGTCACGGGTGCGCTCGATCTCCACCTTGGAGATACCGGCACGCTCCATCCCCTTCGTCATCATGCGACGAATGGCGACGTCTTCCTTGACGTAGTCCGCGTACAGCTTGTCGGCGTACCAACGGGACTTGAAGTCCGTGGTGATGCCGAGCCGGAACCCATGCGGGTTAACCTTCTGGCCCATTACCGGGTTCCTTCCTTGCTGCTGAGGACCACGGTGATGTGGCTGGTCCGCTTACGGATCCGGTAGGCACGCCCCTGGGCGCGCGGCCGGAACCGCTTGAGGGTCGGACCCTCGTCCACGTACGCCTCGCTGATGACCAGCGAAGTGGCGTCTGGGTGGTCGTAGTTGTGCGCGGCGTTGGCAATGGCGCTGTCAAGCACCTTGCCGACCGGCACGCTCGCGGCCTGCGGGGCGAAACGCAGGACCGCCTGAGCCTCCGTGGCATCCATGCCACGGATGAGGTCCACCACGCGGCGGGCCTTCATGGGCGTGACGCGGATGTACCGCGCCTGGGCCCTGGCTTCCATGGTTGTCCCTTCGGTGTGAGTCATAGTCGTTTCCACCCCGCCTTAGCGGCGCTTCGACTTCCGGTCGTCCTTGACGTGGCCGCGGAAGGTGCGAGTCGGCGAGAACTCGCCGAGCTTGTGGCCGACCATCGACTCGGTGACGAACACCGGGACATGGATCTTGCCGTTGTGCACCGCGATGGTGTGGCCCAGCATTGCCGGGATGATCATCGAGCGACGGGACCAGGTCTTGATGACGGTTTTGGTGCCAGCTTCGTTCTGGACATCCACCTTCTTGATGAGGTGGCCGTCGACGAAGGGCCCCTTCTTCAGACTGCGCGGCATCTAAACCCGCTCCTAGCGCTTCTTGTTCGTCTTGCGGCGGCGGACGATGTACTTGTTGCTCGCCTTCTTCGGCGAACGCGTACGACCTTCCTTCTGACCCCACGGGCTGACCGGGTGGCGACCACCTGAAGTCTTGCCCTCACCACCACCGTGCGGGTGGTCAACGGGGTTCATGGCGACACCGCGGACGGTCGGGCGGACGCCCTTCCAGCGCATACGGCCGGCCTTGCCCCAGTTGATGTTCGACTGCTCGGCGTTGCCGACCTCACCGATGGTGGCGCGGCAGCGGACGTCGACCAGCCGGATCTCTCCGGACGGCATACGAAGGTGGGCCATGGAGCCCTCCTTCGCCAGCAGCTGTACGGAAGTGCCCGCGGAACGGGCGAACTTCGCGCCGCCGCCGGGACGCAGCTCGATGGCGTGGATGGTCGTACCGACCGGGATGTTGCGCAGCGCCAGGTTGTTGCCGGGCTTGATGTCGGCGGACGGGCCGTTCTCGACACGGCTGCCCTGCGCCAGGCCACGCGGCGCGAGAATGTAGCGCTTCTCGCCGTCCGCGTAGTGCAGGAGCGCGATGCGCGCGGTGCGGTTCGGGTCGTACTCGATGTGCGCGACCTTGGCCGGCACGCCGTCCTTGTCGTGACGACGGAAGTCGATCAGACGGAAGGCACGCTTGTGTCCACCACCTTGGTGGCGAACGGTCACACGACCGGCGTTGTTACGGCCGCCCTTGCTGTGCAGGGGGCGGACCAGCGACTTCTCCGGCGTGGACCGCGTGATCTCTACGAAGTCGGCGACGCTGGAGCCACGACGGCCCGGGGTCGTCGGCTTGTACTTGCGGATACCCATTTCTCAGTCCTCGGAATATTCCGGACTTCGATTCGATCCGACTCCCGTTAGGAAGTCGGGCCGCCGAAGATGTCGATACGGTCGCCCTCGGCGAGGGTCACGATGGCGCGCTTGGTGTCCGAGCGCTTGCCGAAACCGGTGCGGGTGCGCTTGCGCTTGCCCTGCCGGTTGATCGTGTTGACCCCGGTGACCTTGACCGAGAAGACCGCCTCGACGGCCTGCTTGATCTGGGTCTTGTTGGAGCCGGGCGCGACGATGAACGTGTACTTGTTCTCGTCGAGCAGCGCGTAGCTCTTCTCGGACACCACGGGCTTGACGAGAACGTCACGCGGGTCCGTGTAGGTCTTGCTGGTGATCTCGGCCATCAGGCTTCGCTCCCCTCGGTGTCGGCAGTCTGTCGCGCAGCCCCGCCGGACACGAAGGACTCGAAGGCGGCCTTGGTGAAGACCACGTCGTCGGAGACAAGCACGTCGTACGTGTTGAGCTGTCCCGGGTCCAGCAGGTGGACCTCGGGGAGGTTGCGCGCGGACAGCCACGCGGCCTCGTCGCTCCGCTCGACGACCAGGAGCACGTGCTTGCGCTCACTGACCTTGCCGAGGAGGGTCTTGGCGGCCTTGGTGGACGCCGCGCCCTCGACCACGTCGGTGACGACGTGGATACGAGCGTTGCGGGCCCGGTCGGAGAGGGCACCGCGCAGGGCGGCGACCTTCATCTTCTTCGGGGTCCGCTGCGAGTAGTCACGCGGGGTGGGGCCGTGTACGACGCCACCGCCGGCGAACTGCGGCGCACGGGTCGAACCCTGACGGGCGCGGCCGGTGCCCTTCTGGCGGTAAGGCTTCTTGCCACCACCACGGACCTCGCCACGGCGCTTGACCTTGTGCGTGCCCTGACGGGCGGCGGCCAGCTGCGCGACGACGACCTGGTGGATCAGCGGGATGCTGACCTTGGCGTCGAAGATCTCGGCCGGGAGCTCTACGGTCCCGGACTTGTCGCCCGAGGGCGACATGATGTCAATGGTGCTGCTCATGTCTTCAGGCCCCCTTCGCCGCGGTGCGGACCAGGACGAGGCCGCCGTTCGGACCAGGAACCGCACCCTTGATCAGGATGAGGCCCTTCTCCGCGTCAACGGCGTGAACGGTCAGGTTCTGAGTGGTGACCCGCTCGTTGCCCATCCGGCCGGCCATCCGCATGCCCTTGAACACGCGGCCCGGGGTGGCACAGCCACCGATGGAGCCGGGAGAGCGGTGCTTGCGCTGGGTTCCGTGACCGGCGCCGAGGCCCTTGAAGTTGTGACGCTTCATGACACCGGCGAAGCCCTTGCCCTTGCTCTTGCCCGTGACGTCCACGCGGACGCCGGACTCGAACACAGCGGCGGTGACCTCCTGGCCGAGCGTGTACTCGGACGCGTCGGAGGTGCGGAGCTCCACCAGGTGGCGGCGGGGGGTCACGTCGGCCTTGGCGAAGTGGCCCTTGAGGGGCTTGTTCACCTTGCGCGGGTCGATCTCGCCGAAGGCGATCTGGACCGACTCGTAGCCGTCGGAGTCATTCGTACGGACCTGGGTAACGACGCAGGGTCCGGCCTTGACCACGGTCACCGGGACGACACGGTTGTTCTCGTCCCAGACCTGGGTCATGCCGAGCTTCTCGCCCAGGACACCCTTGATCTGCTTTGCCATCTCTTCCGCGCCTCTCAGAGCTTGATCTCGATGTCGACGCCGGCCGGAAGGTCCAGGCGCATCAACGAGTCAACGGTCTTGGGCGTCGGGTCGAGAATGTCGATCAGGCGCTTGTGCGTGCGCATCTCGAAGTGCTCGCGCGAGTCCTTGTACTTGTGCGGCGACTTGATGACGCAGTACACGTTCTTCTCAGTGGGCAGCGGCACCGGGCCCGCGACCGACGCACCAGTGCGAGTCACCGTCTCGACGATCTTCTTCGCCGAAGAGTCGATGACCTCGTGGTCGTAGGCCTTGAGCCGGATGCGGATCTTCTGTCCCGCCATGGCTACTCAGTAGTCCTGTTCTCTCGAAACGCTCTGGCCCCGGTTGGGCTGTGCACTCTTCTCTCCGACCCACGCGGTCGGGCGTGTCGCATTCCCTCCACGTAGAAATTCCCGAAGGATTTCCCTGCCAAGGGGTGCGGGCCTGATGACCGCGAGCCGGGGGAGAAACCCCACCGGGTGCCTGGCCGGTACCCCGCTGACACTTCCCAGAAGATTCCCGTACGTCCGCCCCAGCGCTGCCGTGAGAGGCAGATGTGACGACGAGTACTGTGGGACTCGCTTCCGGTCCTCCCGACGGGAGGCGCGCAGCATCGGCACTCAACCGAGCAACCTGTGCAGTGTGCCATATGGGCCGGAGCCCTGGCCAATCGCGGCCGGAGAGCGTACCCCACGGGGTGAGCGACGAATCCTGGGGCTGACGCGAGGCGCGTGTACGACATGTCCGGAACCCCCCATACGGGAGGACACTGGTACATGGAGGTGCATCATGCGCAAAGTAGTCGATTGCCGTGACATGCCGAGCGAGACGAACTGCACCCTCGCCATCACCGGCGAGGAGGACGAGGTCGTCCGCGCCGCGAGCGAACACGCGGCATCGGTGCACGGCCACGAGAACACGGCGGAACTACGGGCCCAGATCCGGTCCAACCTGAAGGACGAGATGCCACAGCACGCGTGACGCGTGCGGCTCAGCGCTGCGGGGTGGGTACGAGGGGGCCTCACCCTCGCGGGTGAATATGCCCAACTGAGCTACGGCCAGGGCGGATTGTCTGCTTACGCTCAGCGGGACAGAAGCCCTGGCATGTGCCAGAGGCACACTCCGCTAACCCCACGGGAACCCGCATGGTCAGCTCGCCGCATGAGGCGATGCATCGCATCTTTCAGGAGCACCCGGGGCTGTTCTCCCGTGTCTCCGAAGTGCTGGGTGTCACCTTCTCCCCGCCCACCTCGGTCACGATCCTGCCGACCGACCTCACCGAGTCCCGACCGGTGGAACGCCGGGTGGACACGCTCCTGCGTCTGGACACCGAGCACGACGAGCCCTTACTTCTCGCTGTCGAGGCACAGGGGAGGAAAGACCTGGACAAGCCCGCCAGTTGGACGTACTACCTGTCGTATCTGCACGCGAAGTACAAAGTTCCGCCGGTACTCCTGGTCGTGTGCCAGGACCGCGCGACGGCGGAGTGGGCGGCTCGCCCGGTGCACATCGGGCCCAAGCAGTGGGCGTCGCTCACGCTGCGCCCACTCGTCGCGGGTCCGCACAACATGCCGCTGATCACGAACGCGGCCGAGGCGCGCAAGGACTTGGCGCTTGCCACCCTTTCGGCGATCACACATGCCGACGATCCGGACATCGATGCCATACTCAAATCGCTGTCCGCCGCGATGCGGGAGGCGCCGGAATCTCTCACCGGCCCGCTCGTTGAACTCACCGCACAGGGCTTGGGCAAGCGCCCAGCCGCACAACAGTGGAGGAATCTGGTGGCCGTGGACCTTTCTTTCTACAAGTCGCCGATCTCGGAGGAAATCCGGGACGAAGGCCGGGACGAAGGGCGCGCTCAGCAAGGCGCCAGGGATGTTCTCCGAGTCCTGGAGGTGCGCGGCATCGCAGTCTCCGGCGAGGCGCGCGACCGCATCAGCGGCTGCGACGACGTTGATCTTCTGGAGCATTGGATGGACCGCGCCATCACGGCCGGCTCCGCCGAGGAGATCTTCGCGGCCGAGTAGCCCCCGCCCGGCACGACGACGCCCCGCGGACACCAAATGTTCCCGAAAATGGGTTGGCGCATTACTTGAGGACGATGGCATTCCGGCTTAACAGGATCGTCTTCACGACGTCAAGGGACCCTATTCGGACAAGGGATCCAGTGACATGGACCGCCACCGGATGCGGCGCATAGTGTCTTGATCGCACGGACCTTGTCCTGGTCGGCAACTCCGACCAGGACAAGGTCATGCGCAGACGCTGAACCGCATACCGGAAAGGCGAGATCGCATCATGGCTGGATCAAAGGACGGCACTTTCGCCGAGAAGATATCCCCCTATCTGCGCCAGAAGATGAACGAGCGCAAAGACGAGGGCGGATTCCCATTCTTGGACCTTCAGTACGCCGTGGACCCGGCGGAAGCCGTCGACAGAACCCACGAAGTCGCCAGACATTATCAGTCCGAGCTCCACACCACCTTCGAGGGCCGAATACTCAAGGGCGTTGAGAAGCTGTACCGCAGGACGCTCCTCGTCGAGCCCACGACGATATGCGCGGCACACTGCCGCTGGTGCATTCGCGGACAGTACGAGACGTCAACCTTATCGAAGGACGACCTCGAGCGGATCGCCCGTTACTGCGGCTCCGCCCCTGAGAATGAAGAAGTGCGGGAAATCCTGGTGACGGGCGGAGACCCGCTGATCCTGGTCGACCGCGTCGAGTTCCTGCTGGACGCGGTCGAGCGGTACGCCCCCCAGGTCGAAGTCGTCCGTCTCGCCACCAGGGTTCCTCTCCAGGATCCCCGTCGGATCGACGAGCGCATGCTGCACGCTCTGCGCCCACGGGCGACGTTCCGGGTGGAGATCGCGACCCATATCAACCACCCTGGCGAGCTTTTCCCCGAAGTACGTGAGGCGTACGCGGCCCTGCAGTCCGCGGGAGCCAGGATCTATGACCAGACGGTGCTTCTGCGCGGGGTGAACGACAATCTCGACACCCTGGTCGAGCTGTACGACGAACTGCGCCACCTCGACATCGAGGCGCACTACCTCTTCCACTGCGTCCCGATACGCGGCATGGACCACCACCGCACCTCGATCGCACAGGGACTTGACCTCTTCCGCCGGCTCGTCTCCTCGGGGATGACCTCCGGGCGGGCCAAACCCCAGTACACCCTGATGACCGACGTCGGAAAAGTCTCCTTGTACGAGGGGACGATCATCGACCGTGACGACGACGGCCGCGTGCTGATCCAGACGGGCTACGCCTACAAGGACCGGCTGAGCTGGGTCCCCAACTGGGCGCTCCCGCCCACCGCCCGCGTGGATGACGACGGCTGTCTCCAGGTCTGGTATCTGGACAGCGACGGCGGAAAGGCCGAGGCGTAATGCCCCGGCTGTGGCTCGGAAACGCCTGCACCGAGCACATGGTCGACCGCATGGACCTCCTCACCGACGAGGACTTCCGCGGCATTCTCTTCGCGATGAAAAGGCTGATCTGGCTGCTGAGGGACGGCGACGCGATCGTCCTTCCCCGCCCGGCCCCGGACGCGTTCCTGCGATACGTCGCCGGCCACACCGGACTTGATACCGGGAGCGTCCACATCATCAGCCCGGACGCCGACCTCCTCACCCATGAGCTGCTCCACAGCAAGGAGGTCCTGGGCCGTCTCCAGGACATCGTCACGCCGGACTGGGAGTTCCGCCCGTACATCTACGACCGGGGGGCGGTGACGTTCGCCCGCGAGCTGGGGCTGCACACGGACAGGGCACGGCCGTTCCTCGGGCAGGGCGGTGCCGAGTTGTTCAACAGCAAGGTGTTCTTCCGGGCCTTCGCGGCAGGGGCGGGGTTCTCCGTCCCCGCCGGCATGCCCTGCCGGACCGTCGGCGACCTCAAGCACATCGTGGGCCAACTGCTGGCGAAAACCGCTTCGGTGATCGTCAAGCGTGACCGGGCCGTGGGCGGACACGGCAACTTCGTCGTCACCACGGACCCGCTTCTCGTCGTGACGGGAGCCCTGTCGAAGACGTACCTCACCGATCCACGGGATCTCGACGCGGTGGTCGCGGCCGCCGGTCTCGCTCGCACTCACGCACCACAGGGCGAGGTGGTGGTGGAGGAGTTCCTCCCCGATTGCCAGTCGGTCTACGTCGAGGTCGTCTGCCCCGAGGACGGCGGCGAACCCTCGATAGTGAACTCCGGCGAGCTTCGAACAGCCGATGATCCCCCCGTCCTGGTGGGGCTTGAAATGCCACTGCAGACAATTCCGGACAGCTCTCGGAAAGAGTTCTTCGCGGAAGCGCTGCGGATGGCTAGGATGATGCGGGACCTCGGCTACACGGGTCTGGCAAGCATTGATGCAGTCATAGCATCATCGGGCGAAATATGGTTCAACGAAGTGAATGCCAGAATGGGTGGCAGCACTCACCTGCACCATATTGCCGAAACACTGGTGGGCCCTGACTGGGCAGACAGTCATACGTTGCTGAGCCGCTTCAACGTACGATCTGCGGACCTTCAGAAGCTTCTGGAGCTGCTGAAGGCCAACGGTCTCGCATGGGACCCGGAGAGCCGACGGGGTGTCGTGATCGCTTCGGACGACACGGAAGTGAGCGGAAACATCGAGTACGTCATTCTGGCGCCCAGCTGGGCGGAAGGGCGCACTTTGGAATCCGGACTGGGGGAAATTCTCGCCGAGAGCGCGCCGCCGCAGGTCTGAAGCCGTTCAACCAACGTACATGGACAGGGGATTCCAGCCGGTGGCCTACCGTGGTCTCGTCAGCAAGAAAATGCTCACCTGGTCGTTCGTTGTCGCGGTGAGCAGACTTCCTGTTGCCATGGCTCCACTGGCTTTCGTGTTCCTGGGCCGGGAAACCTCCGGCGGCTACACCATCGGTGCGGTGATGGCCGCGGTGTACACGGCGGCGGAGGCAGCAGGGGCACCCCTGTTGGGATCCCGGCTCAGGACCAGGGCTTTCCGCCGTGAGATCGCCGCCGGGCTCGTGGTCAGCTCGGCGGCTTTCGCGGCCCTTGCCTTTTTCCCGGGAATCGGGGCGGGCGCGTCCATCGGTCTGGCCGCCGTGGCCGGCGCCGGCTGCGCGGCGGCCCCCGGGGCCTTACGGACCATGGTCTCGGACCTGGTGGGCGAGAAGGACCTGAACTCCGCGCTCAGTCTGGAGTCGTCTCTGAACATGGCGGTCTGGGCAGCCTCGCCGGCCGTGGTCGCGGCCGCTGCCCTGCACTACTCCGCGACACTTCCCTTCTTCGCCGCGGCGGCATTCGCCCTCATGGGCGCGGCCTGCGTGTTCCTCCTTCCGGAGAAGACCGGCAAGCCCGTCGAATCCGGGCATTCGCGCAGCGCGACGCGGCATCTGGTGAGCGTCTGGCCCATCTATATGACCAGCGTGGCGGTCATGTATCTGCTGGCCACCGTCGAACTCAGCCTTCCCGCCCTGCTTGAGCAGAGAGATCACGCCGTCGCGTACAGCGGCCCCCTGCTCACCTGCTTCGCCCTGGCCAGCATTCTCGGCGGGATCGTCTACGGGCTCCGCACCTGGCCGGGCAACCCCGAGAGACAGAGCACCGTCCTGTTGCTCATCACCATTGCCCTGATATCGATCATGGCGCTGTCGTCGGCGGTCCCCGCCATGGCCACGTATCTGCTCCTGGCCGGGTTCGCCCAGGCCATCGTGCTCATCGCCCGGAACCTGTCGCTGAGAAGCGCTCTCCGGGTCGACCTGCACCCTGTCGGGTACTCCATCCTTTACGCGGGCAGCGGCATCGGGTACGGGGTCAGCGCGGCGACGACAGGCGTTCTGCTCGCCTACTTCCGGCCTTCGTACGTGGTGCTGAGCGCCGCGGCCGTCACGCTCCTCCTGACGGCTGTCTCGGTGCTGGGCCGAGGGAGGGCGGAGCAGAAGACGCAGGGTGCGGAGCGGTTCGACTCACCCGACGCCCAGTCCGAAACCGGAAGCGGCTGACGTCCCGCGTGCGGTCCCGCGGACCGGCCGCGTTGGACAGGACACTCCCGCGGACGCAACCTGAATGAGGGGAGTCATCGCCGCTGGAGAAGAGGTCTTCATGACTGACGTTCCTCTCGCCCACCCGGAAAAGGCGACAGCGGCGCCCGGCGGGCAAGGGCAAACGCTCCTGATTCTCGCGGCGGACCACAGAAACAGTCTGGAGACGGGTCTCTACGGGATCACCGCGCCGCCCACCCCGGCGCAGGAGGCCCGGATCTGCGCCGACAAGCTGCTGATCTATCAGGCGCTGCTGGACGCCGCGGAGAAACTGCCGGCCGGCGCGCAGCCCGGAATTCTCATCGATGAGCAGTACGGCGCCGACGTCGTCGAACTCGCGGCGCGTTCGGGCGGCGCGGTGGATCTGGCGGTGCCGATCGAGGCCAGCGGCAGCGACTGGTTCGAGTTCGCCTATGGCGACCAGTGGCGGCGCCACGCGGAATACTTTCCCGCCGACTACGCCAAGGTCCTCGTGCGTGACAATCCGGGGTTCGACCCGGGCCACCGGGCGCGGCAGGCCAAGGATCTGGCCGAGGTCTCCTCGTGGGCCGCGGACACCGGCCGGCCGCTGATCCTGGAACTCCTCGTCCCGGCGGGCGACTCCGACAAGCAGGCCGTCGGCAACGACACGGCACGTTACGACGCCGAACTCCGGCCCGGCCTCACGGTCGCGGTGATGGAGTACCTGCAGGACCACGGTGTGGAGCCCGCGATCTGGAAGATCGAAGGACTCGAACGCCACGAGGACACCGTGGCCGTGCTGGCCGCCGCCCGACGCGACGCGCGGACAGCCAACTGCATCGTGCTCGGGCGCCACGCGACGCACAGCCAGCTCGACCACTGGCTGAAGGTCGCGGCACCCGTCCCCGGCTTCGTGGGGTTCGCGATCGGCCGCAGCATCTGGTGGGACGCGCTGCACTCGCACCTGTACCACCACTCCACCGACGGCGAGACCCGTGGCCGGATCACCGGCCAGTACCTCGACTTCGCGCGCTACTACCTGAGGGCACGCGACGGCGAGCTCGCCCCCGCCTGGGCGCAAGCCCCGCGCACGCAGCGGTGAAGAGGTTGCCTCCACGCGCCGGACACATAGAGCGCTCAATCAACTACCTTGAGTGACCCGGCGGATCGCATCACGCGCGGTCCGCTCCACGAGGGGAACTCACCATGATGCGACGACGTATGGCCCTGGCCCTGGGCGCGCTGGCGGCCGGTATGACCCTGGCAGTCGGGGTGTCCGGATCGGCGTACGCGGCGGAGGGCGTCCTGATCGTCAACGGCAACGAGCACAAGGACCCGAGCGGCTGCTACACCATCGACCGGTACCCGTCGTCGGTGACCAACCACACCGACGCCATCGCCGAGGTCCACTCCGGCCCGAACTGCACCGGCCAGGTCGAGTGGCTGGTCTACCCGGGCGAGACGTACCACACGGAGATGGCCCAGAGCGTGTTCGTCCTCTGAGCCCACCGGTCGGACCGACGGCACCGGCGCCGCGTGCCCGGACCGGGTGAGCACCTTACGGCTCCGGACCTCAGTGCTGGATCAGCCCGCCGACCGTGACG
This sequence comes from Streptomyces sp. NPDC057137, assembly GCF_042670825.1. Taxonomy (NCBI): domain Bacteria; kingdom Bacillati; phylum Actinomycetota; class Actinomycetes; order Kitasatosporales; family Streptomycetaceae; genus Streptomyces; species Streptomyces sp. NPDC057137. The sequence goes on from NZ_JBHUUW010000006.1 coordinate 69,391, forward strand.
GGAGCGACGTGACCGGTCGCCGGAAGGGTCTGTGCCAGGGCCAGGCCGATGTCGACCAGCGACGACCGGCGCAGGCGGGCGACGTCGGGAAGCGGAGTCCAGACCGACTCGGCGATCTCGCCGTTGGGCTCGGGCCGGAGCCGGCCGCCTGTGATGCGGACCTGGTAGAAGATGCCCACATTCTGGTGTGCCGGCCCGCCGGGGACGGTGCGTTCGGCGGCGGGAACGACCCTTGAGTCCACGCCCAGCAGGCGTTCGACCACCGCGTCGCAGCCGGTCTCCTCGGCGACCTCCCGGATCACCGCGTCGTACGGATCCTCCGCGTGCTCGACCCCGCCGCCCGGAAGGGTCCAGGTGGCCTCACCCCGCGGTGGTACGTGACAGCCGAGCAGCACCCGCCCGTCCTCGACACACACGGCATACGCCGCCAACCGGAAACTCATCCCGCCATCTCCCCACCGAACGTTGTCTCTTGCAAGTCCGACCGGGTCGCGGAGGACCACGACCCGGTGAGCCGCGTCGTGGTCGGCCACGACGCGGTGGCCCGCGACGTAAAGAACTCCCAATGACTTGAAGAGCAGAAGACCCCTCCCAACCCCACCAGCCTCCCGTCACCCGCACGGGTGAACTCGATCAACTGGGCTGGATTTCGTACGGGTTGGCGGGCATATGCTCGCGGCGACAGCTCAACCACAGACAACGGCCCCCGGCCGGGACTGGCATCCCGAACGAGGGCCTCACCACCAAGGAAGTAGCGCTTCCCGATGGATGTTCAGCACCTTAGCGCGCCCTCGCGCGCCACGTCCGGAGTTCCCCGGCCCGTCGCCCGATCCGGTGTCACGCACGCCAACACCCGCCTCACCAAGCGCTACACGGTTATCGGCAATCACCTCGCGCAGCACCGTGAGCTGACCCTCGTCGCGATCGGGCTCGCCGTTCACATCCAGTCGCTGCCCGCCGGGGCCCGGATCGGCATCAAGTGCCTGACAGCCCGGTTCCCGGAGAGCGAGGCGCGTATCGCCGCCGCGCTGCGGGAGTTGGAGGCTGCGGGCTATCTGGAGCGGACGCGCGAGCGGCTCCCGAGCGGGCGGATCGTCACGCATACGGTGTCGTACAACCAGCCGGGGGTACGGAGGGCGGTACGGGTCCCCGTACCGAAGCCGGAGCCCGTACGCGTACCCGCGCCCGCGCCCGCGCCGGAGCCCGTACGCGTACCGGAGCCCGCGCCCAAGCCGAAGCCCGCGCCCGCGAAACTCGCGCCGCCGCCCCTCCCGCAGCCCCTCTCCCCCGACCCGGACCGCCACCGCGCCGCCGTCGATCTGCTCGCGGGGCTCCGGTGTCACGACCCGCGCCTCCTGCTCGCCGAGCGTGACGTACAGCGCCTCGCACCCGGCGTCGCCACCTGGCTGGAGCGCGGCGCGGCGCCCGACTCCGTACGACGCGCCCTGACCGCGAACCTCCCGGGAGACCCCCGCCACCCGGCCGCCCTGCTGGCCCATCGCCTCGGCGCACTGCTCCCGCCACCGCTGCCGCCCACGCCCGCCGTCGTGCGCCCGCACCCGTTCCAGACCTGCGACCAGTGCGAACGCGCCTTCCGCGCCCCGGAACCGGGGTGTTGCCGCGACTGCGGCGCGGGCGCCGTCACGGTGTTCCGCCCCCGGTCGGCGCGGTGATGTACCCGCCCGGCTCAGCGCCTCACCCGGACTCCGAGTCCAGCCAGGGCCTGCGCCCGGGCCCGGTCGGGTGGGTGCCGGTGGTGCTCATGACCACGGAGTAGAGGCTGGTCTCCGCCGTGATGAAGAGGCGGTTGCGCTTGGGGCCGCCCCAGGCGATGTTGGCCACCGCCTCCGGGATGTCGAGGCGCCCGATCAGCGTGCCGTCGGGGTCGTAGCAGTGCACTCCGTCGTCCATCGCGGCCGCCCAGAGCCGGCCGGCGTCGTCGAAGCGGAGGTTGTCGAAGCGGGCCTGCTCGCGGGCCGCGGCCTCGGCGAAGATCTCGCCGTCCGACAGCGTGCCGTCATCGCGTACGTCGAAGACCCGGATGAGGCCGGCCCGGGTGTCGGAGACGAAGAGCCGCCGTTCGTCGGCCGAGAAGACGAGGCCGTTCGGGGCGCCGAAGCAGTCGGCGACGAGGCGCACTTCGCCGGTGGCGGGGTCGATGCGGTAGACGTTGTTGGAGTTGATCTCGCTCTGCGCGCGGTAGCCCTCGTAGTCGCTGGTGATGCCGAAGTCCGGGTCGGAGAACCAGATCGAGCCGTCGGACTTGACCGCCGCGTCGTTCGGGCTGTTCAGGCGCTTGCCCTGCCAGCGGTCGGCGAGCACCGTGACCGTGCCGTCGTGTTCGGTACGTGTCACCCGGCGGTTGCCCTGCTCGCAGGTGACCAGTCGGCCCTGGCGGTCGAGGGTGTTGCCGTTCGTGTGCCCGGCGGAGCGGCGGAAGACGCCGACGGCGCCGGTCTCCTCGTCCCAGCGCAGCATCCGGTCGTTGGGGATGTCGCTCCAGATGAGCTGGCGCCAGGCGGGCAGGTAGATCGGCCCCTCGGCCCAGCGGCAGCCGGTGTACAGGACCTCCGGGCCGTCGTCGCCGTTCATGCACCGGCCGGTGCGGAACCGGTCGTCGAGCATCTCGTACAGCGGGCGTTCGCCGGTCATGCGGATCCTTCCCATTCCAGACAGTCACGATACCGAATGAACTTCGGCATGGATGGAATAGTGCAGGATGCAGTACGGTCAGTACAAGATTGGGCCGAATGGAGAATCGTGGATCGTATCGATCGCGCCCTGCTGGAACAGCTCCAGCTGGACGCCACCCAGTCCTACGCCGCGCTGGGCCAGGCCGTGGGCCTCTCAGCCGGCGCGGCTCACGAACGCGTACGGAAGCTGCGGGAACGCGGCGCGATCCGGCGTACCACCGTCGAGGTGGACCCGGCGGCGGTGGGCAGCGGCGTCCTGGCCTATGTGATGGTCAACTCGGCCTCATGGATGGGTGATTCGGCGGAGGGCTTCGCCGCGCTCCCCGAGATCCTGGAGGCGCACGTCATCGCCGGCAGCGCGTCGGTCCTGGTGAAGATCAGGACCGGGACCACCGAGCAGCTGCAGGACGTGCTGCGCCGGATCTACGCGATCGACGGGGTCAGCGGGACGCAGGCCACGGTGGTGCTGGAGACCTTCTTCGAGCGGCCCGTCTCCCCACGTGTCGCCGATCAGGACTGAACTCCCTCGACCTCGGCCGGTGTTGCCCGCGACCGTGCTCCGTCCCGGCCGCCCGTCAGGAAGGCGCTCGGGACCAGAGCGAGCACCGTGATGGACAGCGCCCACCAGAAGGACGTCCCGAACGCGTCCGCGGCGCGGAGGCCGTCTCCCGAGGCCCCCGAGGCCTGTTGGAGGACCACGGCCAGCACCGCCGTACCGACGGAGGCGCCGATTCGCTGCAGGATCGTGAACGCGCTCGTCGCCTGCGGGAGCGCCGTCGCCGCCATGCCGGTGTACGCGGCCGTCATCGTCGGCAGCATCGAGGCTCCGAACCCGAAGCCGCGTACGACCATCGCCGCGCCGAGCAGCAGGGGCGCGGGGCCACCGCCGTCACCGGACCCCGCGCCTGCGCCTGCACCCGCGCCCAGCAGGGCGAAGGGGACCGTGCCGAGCACCGCGAGCGGTATCGCGATCAAGGTGAGCCGCCGGGCGCCGATACGGGCCGTCAGCGGCGCGACCACCGCCACGGCGAGCAGATAGCCGATGCTCTGCGGAAGCAGCAGCAGCGCGGAACGCAGGACACTCTCGCCCCGTACGACCTGGAAGTAGAGCGGCAGCGGAATCATCGCGCCGAACATGGCCGCGCTGAGCAGCACCCCGGCCACCGCCCCCGAGGCGAAGTCGCGGTCCCGGAACAGCCTCAGGTCCAGCATCGGCGCCGTACGGGTCCGCAGCGCGTGCACGCAGAACGCGCCCAGGAGCACCACACCCACGACGAGGCCGCCGATCACCCGCCCGCCCGCGAAACCCCCGTCGGAGCCGGCCTCCGACAGGCCGTACAGCAGCGCCGCCAGGCCGGGCGGGAGCAGCAGCAGGCCCACCACGTCGAGCTTCGGCGAGGAGGGGGCCATGACGTTGTCGACCCGTGCGGCGATCAGCAGCACGGTGAGCAGGCCGAGCGGCACGTTGATGAAAAAGATCCAGCGCCAGTCGAGACGGTCGATGAGTACGCCTCCGAGGCTGGGCCCGACGACCGGGGCCAGCAGCATCGGTACGGACAGGACGGCCATCAGTCTGCCGAGCCGTTTCGGCCCGGCGGCCTGGGCCACCAGCGCCTGGCCGACGGTGACGGCCAGTCCCCCGCCGATGCCCTGCACGATCCGGAACACGATCAGGCTCTCCGCCGACCAGGCGAGGCCCGACAGCAACGACCCGACGGTGAAGACCAGTTGGGCGAAGATCAGCACCTGTTTCGCACCGAAGCGCTCCGCCGCCCAGCCGCTGAGCGGAATCGCGCCGCAGAGAGCGAGCAGATAGCCGGTCACCACCCACTGCACGGTGGCCAGGGGCGCGTCGAAGGCGGTGCCGAGCGTGCCGACGGCGATGTTGACGATCGTGGCGTCGAGCAGGGAGGCGAAGCCGCCCAGCGCCATGATTCCGCCGAGCTGCCACAGTCGGCGGTCGATACGGCTGTCGTCCGTGGCAGCGCCCGCCTCTATGCCCGCTTTTGCTTCCGTGTCCATCCGCGCCCCCCTGCCCCCGCAGGGCCGCGCCATGGAGGGGCAGCCCTGATCACCAACCGAACAGGGTTCAGACTTTCACAACACTTGTTGTTTTAACAACAGTTGTTGATTAGATCGGCTGCGGCGGTGGGGTCGAGCGCCGTATCCCGCCCCAGGCCGCCGCCGCGGCCTCCTCGGCGGGCAGCACCTCGGGCCGCGTCAGCCAGTGCGTGATCAGGCCGACGAGCGCGCCGGCGGAGTAGTGCGCGCGCATCGTGATCGCGGGGTCGTCATGCCGTCCGGTGCCCGCCGCCTCCATCTGCCTGGCCACCTCGTCGGCGAACAACTGCCGCAGCCGGTTGGCGAACCGGGCGGACCCGCACGGCCCGAGCAGGCGCCGGTAGAGCGTGGCGTGGGTCTCGATGTGCCGGAACACGTCGGTCAGCGCGGCCGGCATCTCGCGCGGCGGGAGTACCAGCGGGCAGGCCGCCGCCACCCGGACCAGCCCGGTCAGCTCGTCCTCCATCGCGTCGAGCAACAGCTCCTCGCGGTCGCGGTAGTGCTGGTACACCGTCGCGCGGTTCACGGTCGCCCGCTCGGCGATGTGCGCCAGGGTGATCGTGTCGGGCTCGTGCTCGGCGGCCAGCTCCAGTGCCGCGGCCTTCAGCAGCGCACGGGTACGCAGCACCCGGGGGTCGACGCGGTGGGTACTGGTGGTGCCGGTACTGGTACTGGTGTCTGCGGGCAGCTCGGGCATCCCTTCAGCGTACGTCCGCGTGGCGTCAGCTCAGAGTCGGTACGTCGCCGCCCCGCGCCCACGCGACATCCACGTCGCGCAGACCACGGCCCCACGGGCCCACGATCCCGGCGAGCGCGGCGGCGTCCGGCGGGTCGGCGCCGAGGCCGATCGCGTACCGAAGCGCGCCCCCATCCGTCGCGTACGGGCGCGGCCACGCGTGCGCGTCCCGCACCCCAGCCGCTTCGAGCGCGGTGAGGAGCGCGCGTACGCGGCCGCGGAACCGCCCCAGGGTGTCGGGGCGCCGCGTGTCCACCGTCACCACCGCCCAGGCGGCGTGCCTGCGGTGCAGCGGCGGGGGCGCGGAGAGTGCGGTGCGCGCGCCGCCTGCCTCCAGGAGTTCCCAGGCCCGGTACAGCTCCTGGACCAGCAGGTCACGGTGGCCGGGGCCGACCTGTTCGGTACAGCTGCGGATCGGGGCGGTCGGGGTCAGGACGGCGAGCGGGGCGGTAACTCCCCTACTGGGAGGGCCCGTTGTGAGACCGACGGGTACGCGCCAGTCCCAGGCCGCCCAGGTCCCGAAGAAGTGCCCGAGCAGATCGTCACCCACGAGGCTCCCGGCTTCGCGCGTCGTGCGCGCCGCCAGCACGGCCCAGGCCAGGCCGGGCAGCCCGCCGAAGGGAGCGGAGTCCAGCCCGCGCGCCCCGGCCCAGGTCCTCACCTCCCTCGCCAGCCGGGCGAAGGCGTCGTGGCGGTCGCCGACCGCGTCTCGTACGGCTGCCGCGTCGCTCACGGCGCTCAGCGCGACGGCCGCCGCCTCGCCCAGGTCGGCGCGACGGTCCACGGCCTCGGCCGGGTCAACGCCTCCGGCCGCGACCACCGCCAGGTCGACGCCCAACTCCCCCGCCACCAGCCGGAGTCCGGGCACCCGCGCCCCGACCACCTCCCGTACGGGAGACGCATCGTCCGGGGCCGGGAGGGCGGCGGTCACCCGTCGCCGTATCTCGTCCATGTCCACCGCCGCGCCCGGCAGCGCCGCCACCAGGTCCAGGTCCGCCCCGGCGGACGCGCAGCCCATGCGGCGGGAGCCCACGACATGCACGACGCCCTCGCCCAGCGTGCGGGCGAGCAGCCGCACGGTCTCGTCGGCGCGGGCGGCGTCGGCGGCATTGGCGGCCGACAAGCTCACGCTCGGCTCCCCTTCGGGCAGCCAGCAGACCTCACCCGTCCCGAGCGCGACCGTCGCCCGTACGCGCATCGGCTCGTCACCCCTGCGCGACAGCAGCGCCAACTCACCCACGGACGACGACACTTCGCCGAGCCGGGCCTCGATCCCCGTCGCGACCCGCTGCGGGTCGCGGCTCCGCCCCAGCGTCAGATGTGGCGTGAAGCCCTCGGCCCGCCGCCCACCGCAGCGCGGGAACCGCCGCTCCAGCGCCCGCCGAAGCTCCGCCCACCCCGCGCCGCCACCGGCAGAGCCGTTCGCCGCCGGGTCGAGCCAGAGCGTGGCGTCCTCGCGGTGCCCGAAGGTGTGCACACCGGCCAGCCGCGCCGTGAAGGGCGCCGTCCCGGCGGCGGCAGCGGCGACCAGCGGGGCCGCGCGCTCGAAGTCGGACTCCGGGACGAAGCCGAAGAGCAGGTTCACATGCGGCGGCCAGCGGTCGACCTGCGGATCGTGCTCGCGCCGTACGGCCTGGAGGGGACCCCACAGCTCGTGGGGCGGTAGCCAGGCGACGGCCGTACGGGCGGTGGCGGCCACGTCGAGGACGTCCGCGTGCGAACTCCCCTCCACCGCACCGAGATCGACCTCCGCCTCCACCCCGTAGTGGTCGGAGATGTAGAGCCCGCCCGCGTCCGGTGTATCGCCACGCAGCGCGGCCCCGGCCACCACCCCGCTCCCCCGCAGCAGCACCCGGTCCAGCCGCGCGGCACGGCCCGACAGCGAGGCCACCGCCGCCAGCGGATTGGTGACCGGATCGAACGTGGGCGTGCGGTCCTCGCAGCCGTACACCTCGCTCCACGCGTCACGCAGCCCGAGCGCGGCGGCCGGTCCGCCGTCCCCACCGGCGCCGTCGTTGAAGTCGCCCAGCAGGATCAGATCGGCGTCGATACCGCCCAACCCCTCGGCGAGGGCGGCCAGTTCGTTACGGCGCCGGGCCGCGCCGTCCTTGGAGTGGTCGCTGCTCAGGTGGGTGGCGGCCACGACGAGCGGCCCTGCGGCGGTCTCCACGGTGAACGCGGTGACGGCCTTGTGCGAGCCGAGCACATGGTGCCCCGCCTCGCGTACGGGCAAGCGGCTGAGGAGCAGCAGCCCGTTGTCGTCCACGTCGCGCCCGCGCGGGTCGCTGCCGACGGTGTAACTCGCCTGCACCCAGGGCGCGTTCAGCAGCATCGCGAGCAGGTCGAGTTCGACCTCCTGGAGCGCAATGACGTCGGCGTCCGACTCCTCCAGGGCGGCGAGCAGCAGGGGGCGCCGCGCGGCGGTGTGGACGCGGTCGCTGTCGTAGCGGTCCCAGAGTGTGTTCCAGGTCAGGACGCGCAGCGAGCCGACGGGTGAAGGCGACGGCCCGCCCTGCGCCGGGCGCCAGCCTTCGGAGCCGTACACATAAGGAGTACCCGCGGTGAAGAACGGCGCCCGCAGCAGCCGTGGTTGGCGTACCCGCCCCGCGTCCGTCGTGTCGATGCGGTCGACGCCCGTGGCGCGGTCCCAGACCACCTCGCCGTCGGCCTCCACGAACAGCACGCGGTGCCACGGGATGTCGCCGCCGGGCACGAACGCGGGCAGCGGGATCCGCCCGGGGCTCGTGCCGCGCCGGCTGACGCCGAGGACGAAGCGCGCGGGATCGAAGCGCGGGTCCCAACGCACCTGGTGGTACAGCTGATCGCTGGTCCGCATCAGTCCTCCCCTTCCCCTTCCCCTTCGACGCTGTCCCTGTCCTCGATGTCGCCGCCCGCCCCGACGTACCACGTACGGTGCGCGTCCCCCGGATACGGCGGTACGAAGCGGTGCAGCTGTCCCGCGAGTACGTCGGGCGGCACCGGGTGCGGCCGTACGCCGTTGCGCCTGACCAGCTCCGCCTCGTCCACGAGCAGTACGGCGTGCGTGACGAGCGCGTCGCGCCGGCGCGCCAACGTCCCTACGAGCGAGCGCTGTTGCCGGTTGAGCGAGGTGGCGTCCCACACGACCGTGCCGCCTTCGGCAAGCGCGCGGTCGAGCCGATCGAGGCCGTCCCGCAGGACATCGCCGTTGTCCCGCTGATCAGCACGCGCGCCGCGTGCCTCCCGCAGCTCGTCGAGCGAGACCCGCGTCCCGACCCCGGTCAGTCCTCCTACGAAGGTGCTCTTCCCGCTCCCCGAAGGACCGACGAGATGGATCAGCCGCGGAAAGTCCCCGGACCGCCACCGCCAGGTCGCGGCGACCGCCTCCTCCACCGTACTAAGACGCCCCTCGACCCAGGCGTCACGGGCCTGAGCCCAACAGCGTGCAATCACATCCGCTTCGAGCCCGTCGAGGGCGGTACGCAACCCCTCCCGCAGCGCCCGCAACGGCTCTCGGCCCAGCAGCCCGGCCTCCTCGGCGATCAGCGCGGACCACTCGACCTGCTCCCGCGACGCCTCGTCCGCCACCGCGCCGGCGACGGCGTGCAGCACCCCCAGGTCGGCGGCGACGGCCATCCGCGCGAGCCCGGCACGGCGTGCCTCGTCGGGGAACGGCCGGTGCAACCCCGCGTACAGACCCACCAGGTCGGCGACGCGCCGGGCCTGCGCCATCCCGAGCGGCGCGACGAGCGCACCCGCGAGCCGGCCGCGCGGCACGTCGTGGCAGAGCGCCGCGAGAACCCCGCCCAGCCGGTCGTCCCCGGTACGCCCGGCGGCGTCGAGCCGCCCCACGACCTCCCGGGCCGCGTCCTCGTCCCCCGCCACCCCCACGGCGCGCGCCACGGCCCCGGCATCCACGGGACCCCCCGACCGCACGTCCCACAACGCGGCACGCGCCCCGAGCCCGTTCTCCACGACGGCGGCGTGCATCCAGTGCGTATCGGTCTGTACGTGGTGCGGCCGCACCCACTTGGCGAGCCGGCGCCCGAACTCCTCACGTACGAAGCCCTCGACGGTCCGTACGACGTACCCCTCCTGCCGCGCGGGGTCCAACTTCAGCCCCCGCAGGGCCCGTTCGTCGAAGACACCGCGCCACAGCACACGCGGCGCGGGAATCCCCAGCCCCCGGAGCACCCGCACGGTCTCGTCCCACCCGAGACACCACTCGCCGTCCCAGACGGAGAAGCCGTAGAACCAGCTCTCCAACTCCTCGTACGCGATCGAGTGCCGCGCGTACAGGTTCTCCCCGCACACCCGCATCCCACCCGGGATCCTCGCCCCAACCCGCCCCTGCAACGCCTTGACCCAGCCCCGCGACGGATGATGCCCGGAATCCAACGACCGGGCGTGCAGCCCGTCGCCGTACAGGGTGGTGTTCTCCCCGTCCATCTTCTCGGTGACGACAACTTCCCGCCCCCGCAACCCGTCCAGATCCCCGCCCCGCACATCGTCGGAGCCAACCCCGGGCGACCAGGGCACATGCACGGTCCGCGGATACGCCGTACGCATGCCCCACACTCCCCCGCCGCCCCACAACAACTGCCTCGGCAACCCTAGGAGCTGTCCGAACCCCACTCCACCGAATAACGGGGCCCTCGCCGGCGCGCGTCACGCCCGCCGGCGTTCGGAACCAACAGAAGCGTCGAAGAAATCCTCGACGAAATCACGCTGACATGTTCGTCAGCTCCGGTGGAGTGACGGACACATTGATGATCTGCGCGATCGCTTCCAAGTTCCAAGGACCGGCAATCGCGACCCACGCCATCTCGCATTCCAGGTCGGCCTCACCCCCCTTGCCTTCCCAGCCCCGAAGCGCATGGATGCGCGCCTCGGCCGGCCAGTCGGACCGTGGTGCGGGCAGCACCGAGACCTGGATGCCATCGATAAAGGATGGTCCTGTCTCCTGGAAATCCTCCATGCGGAGGTAGCGGATCCGAGCAAGGTGCAGCCACACCGGCGTATACGGCTCGTCCTCTCCCACGAGACCGACCGTCAGGTCCCCCTCATACGACGGCGCATCCATCTGGCACACCACTGTGTGAACAGAGTGACCGGCCCATCCAGCAGTGATACGTGAAATCACCTGAATCTTCCGGGCGAACGAACTGCACGCATCGCCTTCATCGAACACATTCAAGTATGTGGACCCATCTCAGTCGTTTCACTTCTCACGGACCCTGGACACAGAAGTGGGGGCCGCCCCCCCGGCCGGGGGGGGGGGCCCGGGAT
>NZ_JBHUUW010000006.1:80158-208952 GCF_042670825.1 Streptomyces sp. NPDC057137
CACACTTATGTGGGCCCCCCACCAGCTTCGGTGCGGGGCCCACTTCTTGGCTGCTCTTGGTGGAGCTACCAGGTCGGACCAGCGAGTACTACTTGCTGATCTTGGTGACCTGGCCGGCGCCCACGGTCCGGCCACCCTCGCGGATGGCGAACTTCAGGCCCTCCTCCATGGCGACCGGCTGAATCAGCGAGACCGTCATGAGGGTGTTGTCGCCCGGCATGACCATCTCGGTGCCCTCGGGGAGGGTAACGACGCCGGTCACGTCAGTCGTACGGAAGTAGAACTGCGGGCGGTAGTTGTTGAAGAAGGGGGTGTGACGACCACCCTCGTCCTTCGACAGGATGTAGGACTGGGCCTCGAACTCGGTGTGCGGCGTGACCGAACCGGGCTTGATGATGACCTGGCCGCGCTCGACATCCTCGCGCTTGATGCCACGGAGGAGCAGACCGACGTTCTCACCGGCCTGGCCCTCGTCGAGCAGCTTGCGGAACATCTCGATGCCGGTGACCGTGGTGGTGGTCTTCTCGGTCTTGATACCGACGATGTCGACGGTCTCGTTGACCTTGAGCACACCACGCTCGATACGACCGGTGACGACCGTGCCACGACCGGTGATCGTGAAGACGTCCTCGATGGGCATGAGGAACGGCTTCTCGATGTCGCGCTCGGGCTGCGGGATCGACTCGTCGACCGCCTTCATCAGCTCGAGAACGGTCTTGGCCCACTCCTTGTCGCCTTCGAGCGCCTTGAGCGCCGAGACCTTGACGACCGGCAGGTCGTCGCCCGGGAACTCGTACTCGGAGAGAAGCTCACGGACCTCGAGCTCGACGAGCTCCAGGATCTCCTCGTCGTCCACCATGTCGGCCTTGTTCAGCGCGACAACGATGTACGGCACGCCGACCTGGCGGGCCAGGAGCACGTGCTCCTTGGTCTGCGGCATCGGGCCGTCGGTCGCGGCCACCACGAGGATGGCGCCGTCCATCTGCGCCGCACCCGTGATCATGTTCTTGATGTAGTCCGCGTGCCCCGGGCAGTCGACGTGCGCGTAGTGACGCGACTCCGTCTGGTACTCGACGTGCGCGATGGAGATGGTGATACCGCGCTGACGCTCCTCGGGAGCCTTGTCGATCTGATCGAAGGCCGAGGCCTCGTTCAGGGTCGGGAACTCGTCATGCAGCACCTTGGTAATGGCGGCCGTGAGGGTCGTCTTACCGTGGTCGATGTGACCGATGGTGCCGATGTTGACGTGCGGCTTAGTCCGCTCGAACTTCGCCTTCGCCACTGGGGTCCTCCTGGAGTGGTTCTGTACGCCTTACTCATCGGCGCCAGGTGATCTTTGCTGGGATGCCGGGGCCCGGGGCACCGGACACTTCGCGCGGTTTCCCGTACGCGGTGTCCGACGGCCCCAGGGCTTGCCGGTGACAAGCCTAAAGCGTGCTCGGGACGAGCTACTCGCCCTTGGCCTTCGCGATGATCTCCTCGGCGACGTTCCGGGGAACCTCGGCGTAGGAGTCGAACTGCATCGAGTAGCTTGCGCGACCCGAAGTCTTGCTGCGGAGGTCTCCGACGTAGCCGAACATCTCCGAGAGAGGCACGAGGCCCTTCACGAGGCGAGCGCCGTGCCGCTCCTCCATGGCCTGGATCTGGCCACGGCGGGAGTTGAGGTCTCCGATGACATCGCCCATGTAGTCCTCGGGCGTGGTGACCTCGACCGACATCATCGGTTCGAGGAGCACGGGCGACGCCCTGCGGGCACCTTCCTTGAACGCCTGCGAACCGGCGATCTTGAAGGCGAGCTCCGAGGAGTCGACCTCGTGGTAGCCACCGTCGAGAAGGGTGACGCGCACGCCCACCATCTCGTAACCGGCCAGGATGCCGAACTGCATGGCCTCCTGTGCGCCCGCGTCCACCGAGGGAATGTACTCACGGGGGATACGGCCACCGGTCACCTTGTTCACGAACTCGTAGGTCGCGTCGCCGCCCTCAATGGGCTCCATCGCGATCTGCACCTTCGCGAACTGACCGGTGCCACCGGTCTGCTTCTTGTGCGTGTAGTCGATACGCTCGACGGTCTTGCGGATCGTCTCACGGTAAGCGACCTGCGGCTTACCGACATTCGCCTCCACGCGGAACTCGCGCTTCATGCGGTCGACAAGCACTTCGAGGTGAAGCTCGCCCATACCACCGATGATGGTCTGGCCGGTCTCCTCGTCCGAGTGAACCTGGAAGGAGGGGTCCTCCTCCGCGAGGCGCTGGATGGCGACACCCAGACGCTCCTGGTCACCCTTGGACTTGGGCTCGATCGCGACCTCGATGACCGGCGCCGGGAAGTCCATGGACTCCAGGATCACCGGGTTCTTGTCGTCGCTCAGCGTCTCACCGGTGGTGGTCTGCTTCAGGCCCATGACGGCGACGATGTCGCCGGCGCCCACCGACTCGATCTCCTCACGCTTGTTCGCGTGCATACGGTAGATCTTGCCGATGCGCTCCTTCTTGCCCTTCACGGAGTTCAGCACCGCGGTGCCGGCCGTCAGGCGACCGGAGTAGATCCGGACGAAGGTGAGCTTGCCCAGGTGCGGGTCGCTCGCGATCTTGAAGGCGAGCCCGGCGAAGGGCTCGTCGTCGGACGGGCGGCGCTGGATGACCTTCTCCGGGTCCTTGACGTCGTGGCCTTCGATGGCGTCGACGTCGAGGGGGGAAGGCAGGTAGCGCACGACCGCGTCGAGCAGGGGCTGAACGCCCTTGTTCTTGAACGCGGTGCCGCAGAAGACGGGCGTGACGGTGACGGAGTCGGCCGCGCCCTTGGAGGCGAGCGTGATACGGCGGATCGCCGCGTGCAGCTGCTCCTCGGTGGGCTCCTGGCCCTCCAGGTACAGCTCCATCATCTCGTCGTCGTTCTCGGACACGACCTCGAGAAGCTTGCCGCGCCATTCCTCGGCGGCCTCGGTGTGCGTGTCCGGGATGTCGACGACGTCGTACATCTCGCCCTTGGTGGCCTCGGCGGACCAGACGAAGGCCTTCATCGACACGAGGTCGACGACGCCCTTGAAGTCCATCTCGGCACCGATCGGAAGCTGCATGACGATCGGAACCGCGCCAAGGCGGTCCGAGATCATGTCGACGCAGCGGTGGAACTCCGCGCCGGTCCGGTCGAGCTTGTTGACGAAGCAGATACGCGGCACGCCGTAGCGGTCCGCCTGACGCCATACGGTCTCGGACTGCGGCTCGACGCCCGCCACGCCGTCGAACACGGTGACAGCGCCGTCGAGGACGCGGAGCGAACGCTCCACCTCGACGGTGAAGTCGACGTGACCCGGGGTGTCGATGATGTTGATCGTGTGATCGACATCGTCGAGCGGCCAGTGACAGGTCGTCGCGGCAGACGTGATCGTGATGCCGCGCTCCTGCTCCTGCTCCATCCAGTCCATCGTGGCAGCGCCGTCGTGGACCTCACCGATCTTGTAGCTCACACCGGTGTAGAACAGGATCCGCTCTGTGGTGGTCGTCTTGCCCGCGTCGATGTGGGCCATGATCCCAATGTTGCGGACCTTGGCCAGGTCAAGCGAAGTGGTGGCCATAAGGCTCAATCTTCTCTCGGTCTCGATGTGGGCGCTGACTACCAGCGGTAGTGCGCGAAGGCCTTGTTGGACTCGGCCATCTTGTGCGTGTCCTCACGCTTCTTGACCGAAGCGCCGAGGCCGTTCGAGGCGTCGAGCAGTTCGTTCATGAGGCGCTCGGTCATGGTCTTCTCGCGACGGGCGCGGGAGTAACCGACGAGCCAGCGCAGCGCGAGGGTGGAGGCGCGACCGGGCTTGACCTCGATCGGCACCTGGTAGGTGGCGCCGCCGACGCGGCGGGACTTGACCTCAAGAGACGGCTTGACGTTCTCAAGCGCGCGCTTCAGCGTGATGACCGGGTCGTTGCCGGTCTTCTCGCGGAGGCCTTCCATGGCGCCGTACACGATCCGCTCGGCGGTGGAACGCTTGCCGTTGAGCAGAAGCTTGTTGATCAGCGAGGTGACAAGAGGAGAACCGTAGACCGGGTCGATGATGACCGGGCGCTTCGGGGCAGGGCCCTTACGAGGCATTGTTTACTTCTCCTTCTTGGCGCCGTAGCGGCTGCGGGCCTGCTTGCGGTTCTTGACACCCTGGGTGTCCAGGGAACCGCGGATGATCTTGTAACGAACACCCGGCAGGTCCTTCACACGGCCACCACGCACGAGCACGATGGAGTGCTCCTGCAGGTTGTGTCCCTCACCCGGAATGTATGCCGTGACCTCGATGCCGGAGGTCAGACGCACACGCGCGACCTTCCGCAGGGCGGAGTTGGGCTTCTTCGGGGTGGTCGTGAACACACGCGTGCAGACGCCGCGGCGCTGAGGGGAGCCCTCAAGGGCAGGCGTCTTGTTCTTCTCGACCTTGTCCTGCCGGCCCTTCCGGACCAGCTGCTGGATCGTAGGCACTACTTCTCCGGTTTCTGTGTGCCGTTAGTAAAACTAACCTGGAACACTCGCCGACCCACGCGGTCGGGTGTGTCGAATACTGCAAGATCCCGCTGGAGGCGAGGAAAGCGCAGATTGCGGTGGCCTTTAATCCGGACTCGCCATGCGGTTGAGGACACGCACAGGAGCCCAGGCACACCCCAGGCACAAGGTCTGAGCGTACCTACCTCATCGACTCCGGTCAAAACAAATGCCGTGGCCCCGGACACGCCGGATCCGTCGGGCGCTCTTCGTCACTCACCGCGTCCGCAGAAATGCCGAATCCCGCCGCATCTCGGTCACGCCCCACCCGGAATCGCCGGAAACTTCCACCACTGTCCCACGGCCCCACCAGTCACTACTTTGATTGGCCCATGTCACAGGGGGACAGGACCTGGCGATGACTACTGATGCGAGCAACTCGATGGACGGCGGCCTCGACGACCGTGTGCCCTTTCTGGCACGCCTGGAACGGGACGAACGCGCCCTGCTCCTGGGACTCGGCAATCCGCTGCGCTTCGCCGCCCGAGCACCCCTCATCCATCAGCAGGAGCCGTCGTCGCACGTCCTTCTGATTCTGCACGGCTGGACGAAGGTCACCGCGTCCGCGCTCAACGGCTACCAGGCGCTCCTCGCGCTCCGCGGCCCCGGCGACATCGTCGGTGAGTCGTCGGCCCTGACCGGACGGACTCGCTCGGCGACCGTCACCGCGCTGGAACCGGTACAGGCAGTCGCCGTCGAGTGCGAGCGCTTCAAGGGCTTCCTCGCCGATTCACCGCGTTCCGCGTTGCAGTTGCTGAGCCTGACCAGCGACCGGACCAGGGCGGCCGACCGGCGCAGGTTGGAGTTCGCCTCTCTCACGGTGCGTGAGCGGTTCGCCATACTGCTGCTCGATCTCGCCAGGTCCCACGGCAGGCGTACCCCGGAGGGAATCGAACTCGCCGTACCGCTGAGCAAACAGGAGCTGGCCGGATCCATCGGCGCCTCACGGGAGATGGTGCAGCGGCTGCTCCGTGAACTGCGTGAGCGAGAGGCCGTGGCCACGGGCCGCCGCGCACTGGTGATTCTTCGGCCGGACATCCTCCGCAGGCTCAGCAGCGCCGGCTGACGCAGCTCCGCCGCGCAGCCCCCCGGCGGTGGCGCTGGCACTGGCACTGGCGCTGGCACTGGCACTGGCACTGGCACCGGCACGCACCCACCGCCTTCCTTCTGTAAACACCGTCACAGTTCTTCTGCGTCATTCGCCCTCACGCCCGAACCGTCGGCCGCGCCACGCTTCGGGCACCTCAGGCGAACCACGAAAGGCGATCATGACCGACCCAGTGAGCCGCACCATCCTGCTCTTGGACATCGAGCGGTACAGCGACCGTGACGACGTCGAGCAGGCGTATCTGCGGCGCATGCTGTACGGCATCACCGATCGCACCCTCACGGTGGCCGGCGTCGACGAGACCAGCCGGCAGCGCGCCGACCGGGGCGACTCCGTGATGGAACTGATCGAGGCGAGCGTCTCGGTGACCGCTCTGCTTCGTACGCTGCTCACCGAGGTCCCCGCCCAGCTCCGCACCGTGAACCGGATGGCGTCGAGCAGCGCCCAGATCCGGCTGCGCGGAGTCCTGGCCTCGGGTTACGTCGCGATCGACGAGCGCGAGGGCTGGGTGGGTTCCGACCTCAACCACGCCTGTCGGCTGCTCGACGCGACGGTGCTCCGTGCGGCACTGCGCGAACGCGGCGACGACTTCGCGCTGTGTGTCTCGGAGTCCCTGTATCAGGGCATCGTGCGGCACGATCACCACGGTGTGCCCGCCGCCGAATTCCACCGGGTGGAGCTGGACAGCAAGAACGGCACGCTGACCGCGTATCTGCACGGTCCCGTCACTCGTATGCCCGACGCGGAGAATCCCAGCCCCGCCACGGGCAGCACCGACACCGGCGTGAGGGCCACTGCTCCCGACACCCCGGCCGCCGCTCCCGGCGCCTCGTACAACTTCTCCGGCGGGAGCCAGAGCTTCGGC
The DNA here is from genome assembly GCF_042670825.1 of Streptomyces sp. NPDC057137. NCBI lineage: Bacteria > Bacillati > Actinomycetota > Actinomycetes > Kitasatosporales > Streptomycetaceae > Streptomyces > Streptomyces sp. NPDC057137. The sequence goes on from NZ_JBHUUW010000006.1 coordinate 86,654, forward strand.
GGCTCCCTCGTCAACGGCGATCAGAACATCCTCTCCGGCGGCACCGTCACCGGCGACGTGGTGCTCGGCACCAAGAACACGGGTGACCGAAGTTGAGTCCGTACGAACCTGACGGCACCACACCCGGCCAGGCGGCACCCGGCGGGCCGCGCGCCGACGCCGCGGAAGGCCCGCCCGACGACGACGGTGCCACTCCCGCCCAGGAAGAGACGGGAGCGGCCGATGAGGCGGAGCAGAAGGAGGAGTCCGACCGGCCGCAGAAGGCGTGGGACGCCCGCCGTGACCTGATCGACCACAGCCCCGCCTATGTCTTCGGTGACAAGACGCGGTTCGGCGGCTCCCTCGTCAACGGCGATCAGAACGTCCTCGCCGAGGGCAAGGTCACCGGCGATGTGATTCTCGGCACGAAGACCGTCATTCATCAGACGAGCTTCTTCGGAACCGGCCATGCCTCGGGTGAGATCCCGCACGAATCCCTGGAGCGGATGGCCGGGTTCGTCGTCACCGACGGTCCGGCGTTCGAGCGCGCCCTCCAGCACCTCCGCAGGGACCGCTTTGTGGTGCTGTCCGGTCCGCACTTCACCGGCCGGCGAACCGCCGCGCTCATGCTCCTGCACCGGCTGGGTGTGTCGTCCGTACGCGCCCTCGATCGCGGCACCTCGCCGAGCGGCCTCGCCCACCAGCTCGAAGGCGGTGACGCCGCCTCCGTCCATGGCCATGTGCTGTGCGATCTGGTGACCGGCCGCGATCTGCCCCTGCGTGAACCGCATCTGCTGGCGGCCAGGGACAAACTCACCGACCAGGACGGCTATTTGGTCATTACGGTGGGACCGAGCGCCGCGCTGGAGGATGTCTCCGTCGTCGCCTGGCACCCACCGCCCGCCGACGCGGTCCTCCACGCCCATCTGCTGGACCTGACACGCGATCTCCCGGATCCGGGGCCGAGCGGGCGGACGGTGGCAAGCGTGGCGCAGCTGGAACAGCTCCCCGCAGTCGTCGACTTCCTCAGCCGTGACCACCAACTCCGCGAGGTCGCCGCCTTCGCCGGGATCCTGGCCCGCCACGCCAGGGGCGAGGCGTCGGAAGCCGAGGTCACCGAGTTCTCCCTCGCCACACTGGAGAACCAGGTCCAGGAGTGGTTCGACGACCCGGCGACCCCTCTGCGCGACAAGGCGTTCCTCATCTCCCTCGCGGCCTTCAACGAAGGTCCCTACGCGCTGACGGCCGAACTGAGCGATCTGCTCTACACCTTGCTCCAGAAGACCGAGGGTGGCTCGTCCCGTATCCCGGTCTTCGGTACCTCGATCGAAAAGCGCCTCCAACTCGCTCGCGCCACACAGTACGAGGAGAACGAGGCCACCGAATGGGGCCCCGTCCCCCAGTCCAAGGCCGCCTACCGGGACGAGCGTGCCTCCCTGGTGCTGCTCCGCGAGGTGTGGACCGGCCATCCGTCAGCCCGTCCGGCGTTCGTCGGCTGGCTCCGGCGGCTCGCCGACGACGGCAGGCCGCTGGTCCGCAACCGGGCCGCCGTCACCGTCGCCATCCTCACCTGCGTCGATCTGCCCTCGGCCATGGCTCTGGTGATCGAGCCCTGGGCCACCGACAAGCTCTACCGGCGACGACTCGCCGCGGCCGGCTCACTCGTCCTGGCGCACCATCTCGACGCCCCGAATGTGCTGCGGATTCTCGACGGATGGTGCGAGGACGAAGAAAACGATCGGTTGCGCTGGACTGCCATCCGCGCCTACGCCCTGCTCGGCCCCGCCCAGCCCGAGGAGGCCCTGGCCGCCCTTCGCGCGGCCGCCCGCAGGCGGGACCGGCCCGGCACCGACACCGAGAGCCCCGCCTACGAGGAAGAGGGCGCCGAACTCGCCTCCGCCCTGGAGCTGTTGCTGCTCTCCACGATCGGAGAGCGCGTACTCCCCGAGATCTCCGAGCTTCTGCGCGGTGCCCCGTCCGAACACGAACTGGCGCTGCGGACGTTCTTGGGTGCCTGTGGCCGTGCCGACACCACGGGCCCGGATCCGACGGGGCGACCGCTGCTGCTGGAGTGGTACGGGCGTACGGCATCCGAAGGCGGGCGGGACGCCCACGCGATCGCGGCACTGTGGGTGGCGGCGCTGAACGACCTCACCTACACGACGCTCGCTCTCGACCGGCTCGCCGACTGGGTGCGTATCGCCGGCGACGACACGACCGCCGAGTGGGAACTCGCCTCACTGCTCGCCCTCCTCGCCGTGGGAGACCACGACCGACGCCGGCTCGCCCATCTGCTGCGCACGATGCCGGGCGAGCGCGGCGGCCCCCCACCTCCCGTAGCCACCCGCCTGTTGACCGTTCTGACGCCGTCGACCGTGAACTGACCCGAACACCACCGCCGACCACCCCTTTGAGGAGATGAGCCCATGCCTGATTTCCATCGCCCGCCCGAGTGGCAGCAACACGCCGACCGTAGCTCCGTGTTGACCGACCCCGTGCTGACCGTGCGGCAGCTGTCGCGCTTCCAGTACGCGGCCCGTAAATCCCCCCTGCGGATCGATCACGCCCTGGTGTTCGCCACGGCGCAGGGAGATTACGAGGCATTCCTCCCGCCGCTGCGGCCCACCCGTACCGAAGTGGCCACCAAGCGGTACACGGCCGTGTACGAGGTCGACATGGGGATCCACCCCCTGCACACCGAATTGGCACTGCCCAGCGACAACGACGCGTTCTCGTTCGGGGTCGGCGTCGATCTCTCCTGGCAGGTGGTCGACCCCGCACGCTTCGTCGACAGTCGCCATCGCGACGTGCCCGATCTGCTGCTCGGTGAGATCAGCAGGGCCGGCCGTGCGGCCACTCGGAACTTCGCGATCGCACGGAGCGCCGAGGCCGAACAGGCTCTGCTGCACGCCATTGATGTCTACGGTCCCCTCGGCGCGACCGCCGGTCTCCAGGTGAACTGGACGGTGCGGGTCCGCAGGGACGACGAGAACATCGAACACATGCGGCGGCTTCAGGCCCTGACCCACGCGGGCGCCGAGGAGATCCACGCCACTCGGCTCGGACAGACCCAGGACGTGGCCCACGACGAACGCGCGCGAGCGCAGGACATGCTCCAGCTGGGACGGGCGGAGGCGTACGGAACACGCCGGCACGAGCTGGTCCTGGAGCAGCAGAGGAGGGAGCACGAGCTGGCCCTGCTCCAGGGTGAGCAGCAGCTGACCATGCAGTCCGTCGAGGCACAGAAGATCGCTTTCTACCAGCATCATCTGGAAAGCGGTGGCGTCTCGGCCTGGGCACTGCACCTGTCCCAGCATCCGGACGACTCGCGACTGGTCATGCAGAGTCTGCACGAGGACCAACTGCGACTCGTCCAGTCGCAGATGGATCTGGTCACCCAGCTGCTCGGCGACGGTCAGGCCGAGCGGTTCGAGCTGGCCGGAGCCAAGGAGCTCGCTCTGCGGGCGGTGAACGAGATCCTGAACCAGCGGCTGCCAGGGGTCGCGAACGGGCCGTCGCCGTCGCCGCTGCCGGTGGAGATGGGGTCTGGCATCCACGACCACGAGCCGGCCCCTTCCATGCCGTCGGCGGCGCAGGTGTCGGAAGCACCGGCGGGGCCCGCGGAGCCGTACATGTCGCCTCCCGCGCCCCCGATACCTTCGTACGCACCGGCCGCAGGCTGGACGCCGCCTCCCGGATACGGCGTGCCGCCCTCGCGCCCGCCCTCGCACACGCCCCCTCCCCCCGCTGCGGACGAACACACGGGCGCGGATCCCACGGTCGACCGGGACGCCCCGCCTCCTCAGGCACAGCCGTGACCGTGCCCGAGCCCGTACCGGTCGTCGACGATGCCGCGACCCGCCTCCTCGCCGATCTGCGCACCGAGATCGCCAGGGCCGACAGCAAGGCGGCGGTGCTGGTGAGCGCGCTCGGTATGACGGTCACGGCGTTCGGCGCACTGCTGGCCGGCAGTAACTGGAGTCCGGCCGAACTCATCACCATGGCCGCCGCGGCGTGGTGGGTCGGCGCGGCCTCGCTCATCTCAGCTCTCTTCGCCCTGCTCATGGCGGTCCTGCCCCGCCACATCACCAGCCGGTGGACACCGGGACACCCGCTCACCTACTTCGGCGACATCCGGCGGGCGGTCGCGCTGGGGGTGCTGCCGGCCGCACTGGCGGCGACGGACGCCGACCCGCAGGCGGGACGGATACACGCGCTGGCCGAGACCAGCCGTATCGCCACCCAGAAGCACCGCTGGATCCGAGCCGGCCTCATCGCTTTCGTCGTCAGCGTCGTGCTGCTGCCGGGTGCCGCCGTCCTCGGCTGACCGCGACCCCCGGCACCCGTACGCACTCACCACCCGCGCACCCGTCCCTCATCAGGAGCACCTGACATGACGTACCCGCCGGAGCCGCAGCATCCGGGCGAGCCCGCCGCACCACCGAGGTACCCCACCGCACCACCCCAGTACCCGGTCCCTCCGCAGCGGTCGGCTCCGCCTCCGTACCCGCAGCCCCACTACCCTCAGAGCCCTCCCCCTCGGCCGGCGGCCGCCCCTGCGGCGCAGCAACCCGCCCGGCATCCGCATGAGATGGACTTCGAGCAGCGGCGTGCGCATATTGCAGCGCACCAGCGCGCCACCGACATCACGGCCTGGGGCCAACTCCTCTTCCACCTGCCGAACTTCGTGGCGAGCCTGCTGCTGATCGCGGGGATCTCCGTGACCCTGCTCGGCGATGCCTACTGGATCGCCCTGATCGTATGGACAGCCAGCGGCGCCCTGGTCTTCCACCGGCCGACCGAGAGCTTCTTCGCCACCTACTTCCTGCATCTGCGGCGGCCGTCCCCGGCCGAGGCCGCCAGGCTCGGCCCCATCTGGCGCGAGGTCACTCTGCGCGCCGGTGTCGACGGCGGCAACTACGAGCTGTGGATCGAGGAGAGCGACGACGTCAACGCCTACGCGGCGGCGGGCCATATCGTCGGCGTCACCCGCTTCTCGCTGGACCGGCTGCCCAGTGGCCAGCTCGCCGCCGTACTGGCCCATGAGCTGGGGCACCACACCGGCGGCCACGCCTGGTCCGGTCTGCTCGGGTTCTGGTACGCGCTGCCGGGCCGCTTCGCCTGGGTCGTGGTGCGCAAGGTGGCGCGGGCATTGATCGTGGTGTCATCGTTCCTGTCCCCACCCGTGACGGCGCTCATCGCGCTGGCTCTCGGCTGCGGACTGGTCGGCTTCGTCGCCACGGCGTGGTTCATCGTGCTGCCGGTGCTCCTCGCGCCCTATCTGCTCGCGGGGGTCAGCCGACAGGCGGAGCTACGGGCGGACCGGCACGCGGCCGCGCTCGGTTTCGCGCCGATGCTGGTCGAGGTGTTCGGGGCCATGCAGGCACAGGAGGCGGCGCGGGAGGCTGCCCATCTCGCCGCCGGCGGGGCCCCGCACCGGCCGGGGACACTGGCGAAGCTGCTCTCGTCCCACCCCGACCTGCACATGCGCGTGCACCATCTCCAGCAGGGGCCACCGCGGTAACGCCAGAGGGCGGTCACCCCGTACGAAACGGGGTGACCGCCCTCCGGTCGATCAAGCGACTCTCTTACTGGTTGTACGGACCGTAGTCGTAGTCCTCCAGCGGAACGGCCTGGCCGGAGCCCGTGCCGAACGGTGAGTAGTCGATGTCGTCGTAGCCGACGGCCGAGTACATCGCGGCCTTGGCCTCCTCGGTCGGCTCCACCCGGATGTTGCGGTAGCGGGAGAGACCCGTACCCGCCGGGATGAGCTTTCCGATGATGACGTTCTCCTTGAGGCCGATCAGGGAGTCCGACTTGGCGTTGATCGCCGCGTCGGTCAGGACCCTGGTCGTCTCCTGGAAGGACGCCGCCGACAGCCACGACTCGGTGGCCAGCGAGGCCTTGGTGATACCCATCAGCTGCGGACGGCCGGAGGCCGGGTGGCCGCCTTCCGTGACCACACGACGGTTCTCGGTCTCGAACTTCGAGCGCTCGACGAGCTCGCCCGGCAGCAGTTCCGCGTCGCCGGACTCGATGATCGTCACGCGGCGCAGCATCTGCCGGATGATGATCTCGATGTGCTTGTCGTGGATCGACACACCCTGCGAGTTGTAGACCTTCTGGACTTCGCCGACCAGGTGGACCTGGACCGCGCGCTGACCGAGGATTCGCAGCACGTCGTGCGGGTTGGTGGCACCCACGGTGAGCTTCTGGCCCACCTCGACGCGGTCACCGTCGCCCACGAGCAGACGGGCGCGCTTGGAGATCGGGAACGGCGTCTCCTCGCTTCCGTCGTCCGGGGTGACGACGAGCTTCTTCGTCTTCTCGGTCTCCTCGATGCGGACGGAGCCCGCGGCCTCGGAGATCGGCGCGACGCCCTTGGGCGTACGGGCCTCGAAGAGCTCGACGACACGCGGCAGACCCTGCGTGATGTCGTCGCCCGCCACACCACCGGTGTGGAAGGTACGCATCGTCAGCTGGGTGCCGGGCTCACCGATGGACTGGGCGGCGATGATGCCGACCGCCTCACCGATGTCGACCAGCTTGCCGGTGGCCAGCGAACGGCCGTAGCAGAAGGCACAGGTACCGACCGCGGACTCACAGGTCAGGACCGAGCGGGTCTTGACCTCCTCGACGCCCGCGGCGACGACCGCGTCGATCAGGACATCGCCCAGGTCGACGTTGGCCGGCGCGATGACCTTGCCGTCCACGACGACGTCCTCGGCGAGCATCCGCGCGTACACGGACGTCTCGACGTCCTCCGCCTTGCGCAGGACACCGTCGGCGCCGCGCTCGGCGATCCGCAGCTTGAGGCCGCGGTCGGTGCCGCAGTCCTCCTCGCGGATGATGACGTCCTGCGAGACGTCCACCAGACGACGGGTGAGGTAACCCGAGTCGGCGGTACGCAGGGCGGTGTCGGCCAGACCCTTACGGGCACCGTGGGTGGAGATGAAGTACTCCAGCACGGACAGGCCTTCACGGAAGGACGCCTTGATGGGACGGGGAATCGTCTCGTTCTTGGCGTTCGACACCAGACCACGCATACCGGCGATCTGACGCATCTGCATCATGTTTCCGCGGGCACCCGAGTTGACCATCATGGAGACGGGGTTGGTCTTCGGGAAGTTCGCGTTCATCGCCTCGGCAACCTCGTTGGTCGCCTTGGTCCAGATCGCGATGAGCTCCTGCGTGCGCTCTTCCTTGGTGATCAGACCGCGCTCGTACTGCTTCTGGACCCTCTCGTCCAGCGCCTCGTAACCCTGGACGATCGCCTTCTTCGCGTCAGGAACGACGATGTCGGAGATCGCCACGGTCACACCGGAGCGGGTCGCCCAGAAGAAGCCGGCCGCCTTCAGGTTGTCGAGCGTCGCCGCCACGATGACCTTGGGGTAGCGCTCGGCCAGGTCGTTGACGATCTCGGAGAGCTGCTTCTTGCCCACCGAGTAGTCGACGAACGGGTAGTCCTCGGGCAGCAGCTCGTTGAAGAGCGCGCGGCCCAGGGTCGTACGCAGCCGGAACGGGTCGCCCTGCTGCCACTCGGCGTTCGTCTCGCCGTCCTCGCCGACCGGCGGGGTCCAGCCGCGCGGCGGGATGGTGCCCACCGGGAAGCGGATGTCGACCTTCGCCTGGAGCGAGAGCTCGCGGTTGTCGAACGCCATCGTGGCCTCGGCGCTGGAGCCGAAGGACCGGCCCTCGCCGATGACTACGCGCTCCTCCTCGTCCGTGGTGAGGAAGAAGAGGCCGAGCACCATGTCCTGGGTGGGCATGGTGACGGGACGGCCGTCGGCCGGCTTGAGGATGTTGTTCGAGGACAGCATCAGGATGCGGGCCTCGGCCTGCGCCTCCGCGGAGAGCGGCAGGTGGACGGCCATCTGGTCACCGTCGAAGTCCGCGTTGAACGCGGTGCAGACGAGCGGGTGGATCTGGATGGCCTTGCCCTCGACCAGCTGGGGCTCGAAGGCCTGGATGCCGAGGCGGTGCAGGGTCGGAGCACGGTTCAGCAGCACCGGGTGTTCGGCGATGACCTCTTCGAGGACGTCGTACACGACGGTGCGGCCACGCTCGACCATGCGCTTGGCCGACTTGATGTTCTGCGCGTGGTTCAGGTCCACCAGGCGCTTCATCACGAACGGCTTGAACAGCTCCAGCGCCATGGCCTTCGGCAGACCGCACTGGTGCAGCTTGAGCTGCGGTCCGACGACGATCACGGAACGGGCCGAGTAGTCGACTCGCTTGCCGAGCAGGTTCTGGCGGAAACGGCCCTGCTTGCCCTTCAGCATGTCGCTGAGGGACTTCAGGGGCCGGTTGCCGGGACCGGTGACCGGGCGACCGCGGCGGCCGTTGTCGAACAGCGCGTCGACGGCCTCCTGCAGCATCCGCTTCTCGTTGTTCACGATGATCTCGGGGGCACCGAGGTCAAGGAGACGCTTGAGGCGGTTGTTGCGGTTGATCACACGGCGGTACAGGTCGTTCAGGTCGGAGGTCGCGAAGCGGCCACCGTCCAGCTGCACCATCGGACGCAGGTCCGGCGGGATCACCGGCACGCAGTCCAGCACCATGCCCTTGGGGCTGTTGCTGGTCTGCAGGAACGCGGAGACGACCTTGAGGCGCTTGAGCGCGCGGGTCTTCTTCTGGCCCTTGCCGGTACGGATGATCTCGCGGAGCCGCTCGGCCTCTTCGTTCAGGTCGAAGGACTCCAGGCGCTTCTGCAGAGCGGCGGCACCCATGGAACCGTCGAAGTACGTGCCGAAGCGGTCACGCAGCTCGCGGTAGAGCAGCTCGTCGCCCTCCAGGTCCTGGACCTTGAGGTTCTTGAAGCGGCTCCACACCTCGTCGAGCCGGTCGATCTCGCGCTGCGCACGGTCGCGCAGCTGCTTCATCTCACGCTCGGCACCTTCGCGCACCTTGCGGCGCACGTCGGCCTTGGCGCCCTCGGCCTCCAGCTCGGCCAGGTCGGTCTCGAGCTTCTTGGCGCGGGCTTCGAGGTCGGAGTCGCGACGGTTCTCGACCTGCTGACGCTCGACGGAGACATGCGCCTCCAGCGACGGCAGGTCACGCGTACGGCGCTCCTCGTCCACGAACGTGATCATGTACGCGGCGAAGTAGATGACCTTCTCGAGGTCCTTCGGCGCGAGGTCGAGCAGGTACCCCAGCCGGGACGGAACGCCCTTGAAGTACCAGATGTGGGTGACGGGAGCGGCAAGCTCGATGTGGCCCATCCGCTCACGGCGCACCTTGGCGCGCGTGACTTCGACGCCACAGCGCTCACAGATGATGCCCTTGAAGCGGACACGCTTGTACTTGCCGCAGTAGCACTCCCAGTCCCGGGTCGGACCGAAGATCTTCTCGCAGAAGAGTCCGTCCTTCTCGGGCTTGAGCGTGCGGTAGTTGATGGTCTCCGGCTTCTTCACTTCGCCGTGGGACCAGGTCCGGATGTCGTCCGCGGTGGCGAGGCCAATCCGCAGCTCGTCGAAGAAGTTGACGTCGAGCACTTGTCGTCAATCCCTCTTTCGGGGTCGAGTCTCAATTGATGGTCTGAGGGGGTCCCCCCACGCCCTCCAGGGCGTAGGGGGAGGGTCCAGAGGAGCCCCGGCCGCTCCGAGACGGGAGCGGCCGGACTACCCGTCAGACCTCTTCGACGCTGCTCGGCTCTCGCCGGGACAGGTCGATACCGAGCTCCTCCGCCGCGCGGAAGACGTCCTCGTCCGTGTCGCGCATCTCGATGGACATGCCGTCCGAGGACAGCACCTCCACGTTGAGGCAGAGCGACTGCATTTCCTTGATGAGCACCTTGAAGGACTCGGGAATGCCGGGCTCGGGGATGTTCTCGCCCTTGACGATGGCCTCGTAGACCTTCACGCGGCCGGTCACGTCGTCGGACTTGATCGTCAGCAGCTCCTGGAGGGCGTAAGCGGCGCCATAAGCCTCCAGCGCCCACACCTCCATCTCACCGAAGCGCTGACCGCCGAACTGGGCCTTACCACCCAGCGGCTGCTGGGTGATCATCGAGTACGGACCGGTCGAGCGGGCGTGGAGCTTGTCGTCGACCAGGTGGTGGAGCTTGAGGATGTACATGTAGCCGACGGACACCGGCTCGGGGAACGGCTCACCGGAGCGGCCGTCGAACAGGCTGGCCTTGCCGGAGGCCTTGACCATCCGCTCGCCGTCGCGGTTCGGGATCGTGGCCTCGAAGAGACCGGAGATCTCGTCCTCGCGCGCGCCGTCGAAGACGGGCGTGGCGACGTTGGTACCGGCGGCGACGTCGTCGGCGCCGATGACCTTCAGCCGCTCCATCCAGTCCTCGCTGCCCTCGACCTTCCAGCCCTGACTGGCGAGCCAGCCGAGGTGGATCTCGAGGACCTGTCCCGGGTTCATTCGGGACGGGACGCCGAGCGGGTTGAGGATGATGTCGACCGGGGTGCCGTCCTCGAGGAACGGCATGTCCTCGATCGGCAGGATCTTGGAGATGACACCCTTGTTGCCGTGCCGGCCGGCGAGCTTGTCGCCGTCGGTGATCTTGCGCTTCTGGGCGACGTAGACGCGGACCAGCTGGTTCACGCCCGGAGGCAGCTCGTCGCCCTCCTCGCGGTCGAAGACGCGGACACCGATGATCTTGCCGGTCTCGCCGTGCGGCACCTTCAGCGAGGTGTCGCGGACTTCACGGGCCTTCTCACCGAAGATCGCGCGGAGCAGGCGCTCCTCCGGCGTCAGCTCGGTCTCACCCTTGGGCGTGACCTTGCCGACGAGGATGTCTCCGGCCGTGACCTCGGCACCGATACGGATGATGCCGCGCTCGTCGAGGTCCGCGAGGACCTCTTCGGAGACGTTCGGGATGTCCCGGGTGATCTCCTCCGGGCCGAGCTTGGTGTCACGGGCGTCGACCTCGTGCTCCTCGATGTGGATCGAGGAGAGGACGTCGTCCTGCACCAGCCGCTGGCTGAGGATGATCGCGTCTTCGTAGTTGTGGCCCTCCCACGGCATGAACGCCACGAGGAGGTTCTTGCCGAGCGCCATCTCACCGAGCTCGGTGGCGGGACCGTCGGCGAGCACCTGGCTCTCGACGACCCGGTCACCCTCGGAGACGATGACCTTCTGGTTGACCGAGGTGCCCTGGTTGGAGCGGGAGAACTTGGCGATGCGGTACGTGGTGTACGTGCCGTCGTCGTTGGCGATGGTGATGTAGTCCGCGGATACCTCCTGGACCACACCCTCCTTCTCCGCCTTGATGACGTCACCGGCGTCGACCGCGCAGCGGTACTCCATGCCGGTGCCGACGAGCGGCGCCTCCGACGTGATGAGCGGCACGGCCTGACGCATCATGTTCGCGCCCATGAGGGCACGGTTGGCGTCGTCGTGCTCCAGGAACGGAATCATCGCGGTCGCGACCGACACCATCTGGCGCGGCGAGACGTCCATGTAGTCGACGTCGTCACCGGGGATGTAGTCGACCTCGCCGCCACGACGGCGGACGAGGACGCGCGGCTCGGTGAACCGCATCTCCTCGGACAGCGTCGCGTTGGCCTGCGCGATGACGAAGCGGTCCTCTTCGTCGGCGGTCAGGTAGTCGACGTCGTCGGTGACGACACCGCCGACAACCTTGCGGTACGGGGTCTCGACGAACCCGAACGCGTTGACCCGGCCGTACGACGCGAGCGAGCCGATCAGGCCGATGTTCGGGCCTTCGGGGGTCTCGATCGGACACATGCGGCCGTAGTGCGACGGGTGCACGTCACGGACCTCGAAGCCGGCCCGCTCACGGGACAGACCACCGGGGCCGAGCGCGTTCAGACGGCGCTTGTGGGTCAGACCCGACAGCGGGTTGTTCTGGTCCATGAACTGCGACAGCTGGCTGGTGCCGAAGAACTCCTTGATGGAGGCGACGACCGGCCGGATGTTGATCAGGGTCTGCGGCGTGATCGCCTCGACGTCCTGAGTCGTCATGCGCTCACGTACGACGCGCTCCATCCTCGCCAGACCCGTACGGACCTGGTTCTGGATGAGCTCGCCCACGTTGCGCAGACGGCGGTTGCCGAAGTGGTCGATGTCGTCGGTCTCGACGAGGATCTGGGTGCCGCTCTCGCCGACCGTCTCGGTCTCACCGGCGTGCAGCTTCACCAGGTACTTGATCGTGGCGATGATGTCGTCGGTGGTGAGCACACCGGCGTCCAGCGGCTCCGCCGCGCCGAGCTTCTTGTTCACCTTGTAGCGGCCGACCTTCGCGAGGTCGTAGCGCTTGGGGTTGAAGTAGAGGTTCTCGAGCAGCGTCTGGGCCGCCTCGCGCGTCGGGGGCTCGCCCGGACGCAGCTTGCGGTAGATGTCGAGCAGCGCGTCGTCCTGGCCCTGGGTGTGGTCCTTCTCCAGGGTGGCGCGCATGGACTCGTACTCGCCGAACTCCTCCAGGATCTGCTCGGTCGTCCAACCGAGAGCCTTGAGCAGGACGGTGACGGACTGCTTGCGCTTGCGGTCGATACGGACACCGACCATGTCGCGCTTGTCGATCTCCATCTCCAGCCAGGCACCCCGGGACGGGATGATCTTGGAAGAGAAGATGTCCTTGTCGGACGTCTTGTCGATCGAGGAATCGAAGTAGACACCCGGCGAGCGCACCAGCTGGGTCACCACGACACGCTCGGTGCCGTTGATGACGAAGGTGCCCTTGTCCGTCATGAGCGGGAAGTCGCCCATGAAGACGGTCTGGGACTTGATCTCGCCGGTCTCGTTGTTGGTGAACTCGGCGGTGACGAAGAGCGGGGCCGCGTACGTGAAGTCGCGCTCCTTGCACTCGTCGATCGAGTTCTTGGGCGGCTCGAAGCGGTGGTCGCGGAAAGTCAGCGACATCGACCCGGAGAAGTCCTCGATCGGAGAGATCTCCTCGAAGATCTCCTCCAGCCCCGACTTCCTGGGGACGTCCTGGCCGCTCTCAAGAGCTGCCTCGACACGCGCCTTCCAGATGGCATTGCCGAGCAGCCAGTCGAAGCTCTCGGTCTGCAGCGCGAGAAGGTTCGGAACCTCGAGGGGCTCCTTGATCTTTGCAAAGGAAATGCGCAGCGGGGCGGTGCTGGCGCCGTTGTTCGTATTCGTGGTCGAGGCGTTGCGCGAGGCGGCCAAGAGGGGGTCCTTCCGAGGGCTCGGACTCACTACGCGCGTACCGGTCCCGAGCTGGACACACCGGATGACAGGCCCCGAAAGGGCAGGTCAGCCGACGATGTCATGCATGGGGGTGCCCCTGGTGACGGGCAGGGAGCAGCTAACAGGCAGCGCAAAGGGTCAGTGTAGCCACTTGGCACACTGATGTCCAGGCCGGGTTTTGCGAGACCCTCGTTGTTCTCAACACCTTGTCTCAACTGCGTATCGACCCACGCCGTAGGCGCACATCGATCCTGCCCTCTTCGTCGCCGATCCATGCCTCGGATTCGGATCGATATCGCGACGCGTCCTGAGAATTGCGCGCTCCGTGCGGTTCGTCAAGGCCCCCCGCTCCGTACGGATCGTCACCGGTCGTACGGAAGGCACGGCGATGATCACCATACTCGCAGCCGGCCGAAGAGCAAGGAACCCCTCGCGGCAACGGAGAAGGGGGGGGGCCCCCAGCGGGGTGCCGCCCGAGGCGGAACACCAGGGCACAACCCGGGGGGGGGGGGGGCACCACGAGGGAGGGGGGGCGCGCGGCGGCACCGCCGCGGCCCCCCCCCCACCCCCCCCCCCGCGCCCCGGGCGCGGGGGGGCCCCCGCTGGGGGCCCCCCCCCTTCTCGTCAACGCTGTGCACCTCGCGGTGCGGTCGCCGTCACCTCGTCTCGCGGGAGCCGTCACGGCTCCCTGGGACGGATGTCGGCGAGGGTCCTACGAAGTCACTTGACCTCGACGGAGGCGCCGGCGGCCTTGAGGGACTCGGCAGCCTTCTCGGCGGCCTCCTTGGCGACCTTCTCGACGACGGGCTTGGGAGCGCCGTCCACGAGGTCCTTGGCCTCCTTGAGGCCCAGCGAGGTGAGCTCACGCACGACCTTGATGACCTGGATCTTCTTCTCGCCGGCACCCGTGAGGATGACGTCGAACTCGTCCTGGACCTCTTCTTCGACGACGACAGCGGCGCCACCGGCGGCGGCAGCGGCGACCGGGGCGGCAGCCTTGACGTCGAACTTGGCCTCGAACGCCTTGACGAAGTCGGACAGCTCGATGAGGGTCAGGTCTTCGAACTGCTTGAGCAGGTCGTCCTGGGACAGCTTCGCCATGGTGGCGGTCCTTCCACTAATTTCGGCAGGTGCCGGATGAATGTGAATGGCGGGCGTACGGGCCCGCTGCGACGCGGCGCCGAACTACTCGGCGTCGGCCTCGGCGGGAGCCGGCGTACCGGCACCGCCCTGCTCGGCCTCACGCTTGGCGCGAAGGGCGTCCGCGGTGCGGACGAACTCCGACAGCGGGGCCTGGAATGTCGCCGCGGCCTTGGCCATCGACGCCTTGATTCCACCGGCCACCTTGGCGAGCAGCACCTCGCGGGACTCGAGGTCCGCGAGCTTCTTGAACTCGTCGGCGGACAGCGCCTTACCGTCAAGGACACCGCCCTTGATGACGAGGTTCGGGTTGTCCTTGGCGAAGTCACGAAGACCCTTCGCCGACTCCACCGGGTCACCGGTGACGAAGGCAACCGCCGTCGGACCCGCGAACAGGTCGTCCAGCGTGTTGATCCCGGCCTCGTTGGCCGCGATCTTGGTCAGCGTGTTCTTCACCACGGCGTACTGGGCGTTCGCACCGAGGGAACGGCGCAGCTCCTTGAGCTGCGCCACGGTGAGACCCCGGTACTCGGTCAGCACTGCGGCGTTCGAACTGCGGAATTGTTCCGTCAGCTCGGCCACCGCGGCAGCCTTGTCGGGCCTTGCCATGAGCGTCGGCCTCCTTCCGGGTGATGAGGACCGCTCAGAAGGGGCTGAACAAGACGAACGCCCCGGCGCAAGCGCACGGGGCGTAGCTCAACCGGGACGAACCCGGGAACTCTCCTCGAACACCTACGCGGGTCGTCCGCTTCCAGCGGATCCTTCGGTCGCCTCACCCTCTTGCGAGAGCACGGCGACGACCAGCGGTCTTTGGCTTCCTGTGGAGAGTACGTGACGGAGTTACCCGCAGGCAAATCCGGTCGCCGGGGCCGTAAACCCGCCCCGGCGACCGGAATTGTGGATCAAGCACTTCCGGATCGCGCTCCGGACCGGCCCTCCGGAGAGGGCTGCCGGAGAGGGCTGCCGGATCAGCAAGAACCTCGGGATCAGATCCCGGAGTCGTCCGCGCCGGCGCCGGACTCAGCTCCGAGGTCGCCCAGCATCTTGAACAGGTCGACGGTGTCGGCGGCCGGCGGCGTCTGGACCGAGGCCTTGGCGCCATAGTCGCTGTACCGCGCGCTGATCTTGATGGCGCCGTCCGGGGAGTCCATCGCGACGTCCATCTTCACCGGGTAGTCGTCCTCGTTGACCCAGACCTCGGTGTCGTACCCCGTGATGCCCGTCTTCTCGATGTTGGCGAGAAGGTCCTTGCGCTCCTTGGCGCTGAGCACGTCGAGCGACTCGTTCGACTCCAGCATCTCGGCGACCGTGAGCGTGCCCTTGTAGTGCTGCGCCTCGACCCCGTCGACCTTCTCGGAGCCGACGTGCTTCACGTTCGGCGAGTCCAGCAGCAGCGCGAGCTGCTGGGCCGGGTCCTGGTTCATGTTCTCCATGCCACCGGTGAGCTCCTTGGTGGCCGCCGGGTCGCCCGAGGCCTCCGCCGCCGCGGCCAGGTCCAGCTTCATCCAGCGCTTGCCGTCCATGTCCTTGGCCGCCTCGGCGCCCATGTCCATGTACATCGCGTTCTTGACCCACACCATCCGGATCTTCTCCGGGGCGTCGGGCTCGGCCTGCATCATCGAGCCGGACATGGTCATGTCCATCACCATGGGGTCCCAGCCCATGACGCCGGTCATCTCCATGTCGCCGCCCCCCGCGGCACCCGCCAGGCCCTCAGGCATCGACATCGTCATGCTGACCTTGGCCGACTTCGCGGCCGCCGTCTTCTCGTACGCCGCCGTCAGCACGTCCGTGACCGCGGAACGCGACTGCGGCGCGTCCTTGGCCGACGAACTCCCGGCGTTCTTCTTCGAGTCCGCGTCTCCGCTCTGACAGCCGGCGACACCCGCTACAACGGCCACTGCCGTCAGCGAGACGCCAACGCGCCCCCATGTCGACATGGTCATACCCCACCCCTTTTTTCGATGTACTTAGTTGAACGGTAACGCACGGGTATGACAGCCCGCGCACGTAAAAACCGGCCCCGACACCTCAACAGAGGTGCCGGGACCGGCTCTTGACACGCGTTGGCGCGACTTCCGTCCAGGATCAGACGGAGGCCGGGTCCTCCTCGACGAGGAGGTTACGAGTGCGGTTGGCGTCCAGCGGGATGCCGGGGCCCATCGTCGTCGCCAGGACCGCCTTCTTGATGTAACGGCCCTTCGCGGCGGACGGCTTGAGACGGAGGATCTCCTCCAGCGCCGCGGCGTAGTTCTCGACCAGCTTCGTCTCGTCGAAGGAGACCTTGCCGATGATGAAGTGCAGGTTCGAGTGCTTGTCGACGCGGAACTCGATCTTGCCGCCCTTGATGTCGTTCACGGCCTTCGTGACATCGGGGGTGACGGTGCCGGTCTTCGGGTTGGGCATCAGACCACGCGGGCCGAGGACGCGGCCGAGGCGGCCGACCTTGCCCATGAGGTCCGGGGTGGCGACGACGGCGTCGAAGTCGAGACGGCCCTTCTGGACCTCGTCGATCAGCTCGTCGGAGCCGACGATGTCGGCGCCCGCGGCGCGCGCTGCCTCGGCACGGTCACCGGTCGCGAAGACCAGGACCCGGGCGGTCTTGCCGGTGCCGTGCGGGAGGTTCACGGTGCCACGGACCATCTGGTCCGCCTTGCGCGGGTCGACGCCCAGACGCATGGCGACCTCGACGGTGCCGTCGAACTTGGTGGTGTTGGTGTCCTTGGCGATACGGACGGCCTCGAGCGGAGGATAGTTACGCTCCGCGTCGATCTTCGCGTCCGCGCTGCGGAGTGCCTTGCTGCGCTTCACTTCTGCTCCTGGTGATTCATTCAGGTGTGGAGTTCGTGGTACGGGCCGCGCATGGCCCTTCCACTTGGCGCGCCCGAACGGGCCCGCCGGGCGGGACTCAGCCCTCGACCGTGATGCCCATGGAACGGGCGGTGCCGGCGATGATCTTCTCGGCGGCGTCCAGGTCGTTGGCGTTCAGGTCGGGCATCTTGGTCGTGGCGATGTCACGCACCTGGTCGCGGGTGAGCTTGGCGACCTTCTTGACGTGCGGCTCGCCCGATCCCTTGTCCACACCGGCGGCCTTGAGGATCAGCTTCGCGGCCGGCGGAGTCTTGGTGATGAAGGTGAAGGAGCGGTCCTCGTAGACCGTGATCTCCACCGGCACGACCATGCCACGCTGCGACTCGGTCGCGGCGTTGTAGGCCTTGCAGAACTCCATGATGTTGACGCCGTGCTGGCCCAGCGCGGGGCCGACCGGCGGCGCCGGGTTGGCCGCGCCGGCCGAGATCTGGAGCTTGATGAGCCCCGTGACCTTCTTCTTCTTGGGAGGCATGTGCTCTCTCCGGGTCCTAGTGAGAGTGTTCCGGCCCAGTCATCCGGTCATCCGGATGCGGGCATACCGCGCAACGATAACGGGTATAGCTGCACGGCCAAAAACCGAGCAGGTCAGACCCTCTCCCGCGAGCGGGGAGCAACCCCCTGCGAGAGCCTGTCTGACCTGGTCGGAAGTGGCTTTACGAGCGCGCGGAACCGCGCGTCAGTTCTTCTGGATCTGGTCGAAGCTCAGCTCGACCGGAGTCTCGCGGCCGAAGATCTCGACGAGGCCCTTGACCTTCTTCGAGTCGGCGTTGATCTCGTTGATCGTCGCCTGGAGCGTCGCGAACGGGCCGTCGGTGACGGTGACCGAGTCGCCGACCTCGAAGTCCAGCACCTGGACCTCGACCCTGCGGGACGGAACCGGCTTGCCCTCGGCCTCGGCCGCCTCGCGCGCGGCCTTCTCCTCGGCCTCGGGGGCGAGCATCTTGACGATCTCGTCCAGCGTCAGCGGGTACGGGTCGTAGGCGTTGCCGACGAAGCCGGTGACGCCCGGTGTGTTCCGTACGACACCCCAGGACTCGTTCGTCAGGTCCATCCGCACCAGGACGTAGCCCGGGAGCTTGTTCTGGCGGACGTTCTTGCGCTCGCCGTTCTTGATCTGGACGATCTCTTCCTCGGGCACCTCGGCCGAGTAGATGAAGTCCTCGACGTTGAGCGAGACGGCGCGCTGTTCCAGGTTGGCCTTCACGCGCTTCTCGTAGCCCGCGTACGTGTGGATGACGTACCACTCGCCGGGCAGCGTGCGCAGTTCCTCACGGAGCGCGGCGACCGGGTCGGCGGCGGGAGCGGGCTCCTCGACGAGCTCGATGTCGTCGCCGTCCTCGCCGTCCTCGGTGTCAGCCTCGGCTTCGGCGTCCTCGGCCTCTTCGGCGTCGGTCGCGGCGTCAAGCTCGGCTTCGGCTTCGGCTTCGGCTTCGGCTTCGGCTTCGGCGGGAGCGGACTCCGCGTCGTCGTCCGTGTCCACGTCCACGTCCGCTTCCTCGACGTGCAGCGCCGACTCCTCGGCCGGCTCGCCGGCCTCGGCGTCAGCGGCTTCGGCCTGGTCTGGCTCGACAGCGTCCGCCGCCTCGACGATGTCGGTCTCGTCCTCGCGGGACTCGACCGCCTCGTTGGCGTCGTTCAGGTTCGGGTCAGACACGTTGGCTGCTTCTTCCTGGCTTCACGATGGGTGGAACATGCGGAAAGGGACGCCTGTGGGCGCCCTCCGCCTCCGCGGCTTTAGCCGAAGACGTACTTGACTACTCTCTGGAAGCCGTAGTCCATCACGGTCACCAGACCGATCATGACGACGACGAAGACGATCACAACAGTCGTGTAGGTCGTCAGCTGGTTGCGAGTCGGCCAGACGACCTTGCGCAGCTCCGCGACGATCTGACGGTAGAAGAGCGCGAGACGGCCCAGGGGGCCCTTCTTGCCGCGCTTGCCACCCTTACGGGTCTTCTTGCTCGACTCTGCGGACTCGTCATCGTCAGCATCAGGCTTGTCGATGGAGCCCACGGCGTCCGTCACGCTCTCTCACCTGATTCCGGGTCGTGGCCGTGCCGCGCCCGGTGGAGCCGCACGGCAGTGCTTTTGAAGTACGTACATGCGCACACATCCTGGCGAAGGATGTGTGTAGCAGGGCCGGAGGGACTTGAACCCCCAACCGCTGGTTTTGGAGACCAGTGCTCTACCAATTGAGCTACGACCCTTTGCGTTTTCCCCAACCTACCGCATCCGACCGGGAGCACGGTGTGTGCGGATCGGCGGTGGCGGGTGAGGGCCAACGACCAGTGAGTGTACGTGCTCAGGGGCCATGCGTCGAACAGGTAACACGGGACCGGCTCTTGTCCGAACCTGTCCACTCTCTGTCCGGGGCTGTCCAGTCGGCGAAACCCCTGTGCCCGGGTCTCGGGGGGTCTGGGACCATGGCCCGCATGAGCGCTGCAATTCCTCCGACCGAGCGCCGGGTCTCCGCCCGAGTCGGCGCAATCTCCGAGTCCGCCACCCTCGCCGTCGACGCCAAGGCCAAGGCCCTCAAGGCCGCCGGCCGGCCGGTGATCGGCTTCGGTGCGGGTGAGCCCGACTTCCCGACGCCCGGCTACATCGTCGAGGCCGCGAGTGAGGCCTGCCACAACCCGAAGTACCACCGCTACACCCCGGCCGGCGGGCTTCCCGAGCTGAAGGCCGCCATCGTCGCGAAGACGCTGCGTGACTCCGGCTACGAGATCGACCCCGCCCAGGTCCTGGTGACCAACGGCGGCAAGCAGGCGATCTACGAGGCCTTCGCCGCGATCCTCGACCCGGGCGACGAGGTCATCGTCCCGGCGCCGTACTGGACGACGTACCCCGAGTCGATCCGGCTGGCGGGCGGTGTCCCGGTGGACGTCGTGGCCGACGAGACCACCGGCTACCGGGTCACCCTCGAACAGCTGGAGGCGGCGCGCACGGAGCGTACGAAGGTCGTGCTCTTCGTCTCGCCCTCCAACCCGACGGGCGCCGTCTACAGCCGCGAGGACACCGAGGCCATCGGCCGCTGGGCCGTCGAGCACGGTCTGTGGGTGCTGACGGACGAGATCTACGAGCACCTCGTGTACGGGGACGCGGAGTTCACCTCGCTGCCCACGGTCGTGCCGGAGCTGCGCGACAAGTGCATCGTGGTCAACGGCGTCGCCAAGACGTACGCGATGACCGGCTGGCGGGTGGGCTGGGTGGTCGGCCCCAAGGACGTGGTGAAGGCCGCGACCAACCTCCAGTCGCACGCGACGTCGAACGTGGCCAACGTGTCGCAGGCCGCCGCGCTCGCCGCCCTCACCGGCAACCTGGACGCGGTGGACGAGATGCGGATCGCCTTCGACCGGCGCCGGGGCACCATCGTCCGGATGCTCAACGAGATCGACGGCGTCATCTGCCCGGAGCCCGAGGGTGCCTTCTACGTGTACCCGTCGGTGAAGGCGCTGCTCGGCAAGGAGATCCGCGGCAAGCGCCCGGCGACCTCGGTCGACCTCGCCACGCTGATCCTCGAAGAGGCCGAGGTCGCGGTCGTACCGGGTGAGGCCTTCGGTACGCCGGGGTATCTGCGGCTGTCGTACGCGCTGGGTGACGAGGACCTGGCCGAGGGTGTCGCGCGGCTGCAGAAGCTGCTGGCGGAGGCCCGCGACTGAGCGTCCTCCGACGAGATATCACGGGTCCCCGGTGCCGTCCGGGGGCCCGTTCTTCTGTGCGGGCTTTCGTGAGGGCTTCGGTACGGGCTTCCTTGCGGGATTTCGTACGGGATCGCGTTCGGGCTTTCGTTCGGGCAACGACCCGAAGGTGGAAAGGGACTCCCGGAGTCCGCGTGAGTACGGCAAGATCCATGGATGGAGAACGTTTCCGGCCCCCCGCACGACGACCGCGCCACCCGCGACATCCGTCTGTTGCCCAAGGCCCATCTGCATCTGCACTTCACCGGCTCGATGCGGCCCACGACCCTGCTGGAGCTGGCCGACAAGTACGGCGTCCATCTCCCCGACGCGCTCACCGGCGGTGAGCCGCCCGAGCTGCGGGCGACCGACGAGCGGGGCTGGTTCCGCTTCCAGCGGCTCTACGACATCGCCCGGTCGTGTCTGCGCTCCCCCGAGGACATCCAGCGGCTGGTGCGCGAGGCCGCCGAGGAGGACGTCCGGGACGGTTCGCAGTGGCTGGAGATCCAGGTCGACCCCACCTCGTACGCCCCGCTGCTCGGCGGACTGATCCCGGCGCTGGAGATCATCCTGGACGCCGTGGACGCGGCGGCCAGGGACACCGGGCTCGGGATGCGCGTCGTGGTCGCGGCGAACCGGATGAAGCACCCGCTGGACGCCCGCACGCTGGCGCGGCTGGCCGTGCGGTACGCGGACCGGGGTGTCGTCGGCTTCGGTCTGTCGAACGACGAACGCCGGGGCATGGCACGGGACTTCGACCGGGCCTTCGCCATCGCGCGGGAGGGCGGGCTGCTCGCGGCGCCGCACGGCGGTGAGTTGAGCGGGCCGTCGTCGGTACGGGACTGCCTGGACGATCTGCGCGCGACCCGGGTCGGGCACGGCGTACGGGCGGCCGAGGATCCGCGGCTGCTGCGCAAACTGGCCGAGCGCGGGGTGACCTGTGAGGTGTGCCCGGCGTCGAACGTGGCGCTGGGCGTCTACGAGAAGCCCGCCGACGTACCTCTGCGGACACTGTTCGACGCCGGGGTGCCGATGGCGCTGGGCGCCGACGACCCGCTGCTCTTCGGCTCGCGGCTGGCCGCGCAGTACGAACTCGTGCGCAAGCACCACGGGTTCACGGACGTCGAGCTGGCGGAGCTGGCGCGTCAGTCGGTACGGGGCTCGGCGGCGCCGGCCGGGACGCGGGACAAGATGCTGGCCGGGATCGACGGCTGGCTGGAGGACTGACCGGGGCCAGGGCGGGGACGGGGGCTGTCAGGGGGTCGGGGCTGTCAGGGGTTGAGGCCGGACAGGACCGTCCGCACCAGCGCCGGGGCGAACTCCTCCAGTGGCGTGACCTGTTCGCCGTCCGGGAAGGCCTTCAGGAAGGCCCGCTGCAAGCACGCGCCGAGCAGCAGCGAGGCCACGGCGTCGACGTCGGCGTCGGCCCGTACGCGGCCCGCCTCGCGTTCGGCGCGCAGGTAGTCGGCGAGCGCGCGCAGCGGCCGGTGCGGGCCCGCTCCCAGGGCGTGAACGCCCTCGGCGTGACGGCGCAGCAGCGCCGGTTCGGCGAAGAGTGAGGCGCCGATCGGGAAGGTCGCCTCGTAGAAGAGTGCCGCCTGGCGGACGACCTCGGTGAGATTCTCCTCGACACTCCGGCCGGCGCTCGCGTCGAAGGGCCCTTCCGCGAGTTCGGCGAGCAGCGGGCCGAGGCGGGGCAGCCGTTCCTCCAGTACGCGCAGGAAGAGTTCCTCCTTGCCGGAGAAGTACTTGTAGAGGGCGGCCTCCGAGCAGCCTGCGGCGCGGGCGATCTCCTTGGTGGTGGCGCGCGCCAGCCCGATGGTGCCCATCAGCTGGGCGGCGGCGTCCAGAATGCGGGCCCGCGCGGGTTTCATCGATGCGCTCCGATCGCCATGACGAGGCTTGACGTGGGGTGGGTGGATACTCACCATAGAGGTGAGTGAATACTCACCCACCATAGAACGGAAGAGGCGAGGACGATGAAGCTCACCGTGTTCGGGGCGACAGGCGGCGTCGGCCGGGAGATCGTGCGGCAGGCCCTGGCGGCGGGCCATCGGGTCACGGCGGTGGTGCGCGACCCTGCGCGGCTGGACGTCACCGGGGACCGCCTCGATGTGTTCACCGCGACCGCGTTCGACGACCCGGAGTCGCTGCGGCCCGCCGTGGCGGGGCGGGACGCGGTGCTGTCGGGCGTCGGTCCGCGCGGGCGCAAGGACGCGGGGCTCGCGGCACCGGTGACCCGCTCGATCCTGCGGGCGATGGACGCGGAGGGGGTGCGCCGGCTGGTGGTGGTGAGCGCGGCGCCGGTCGGCACGGTGCCGCCGGGTGAACCCCTGCTGGGGAGGCTGGCCATGGGCGTGGTCAAGATCGTGCTCAAGCCCGTCTACACCGACCTGGCCCGCATGGAGGAGGAGTTGATCCGGAGCGCCACCGACTGGACCTCCGCCCGGCCCCCGCAGCTCGTGGACACCCCGGTGACGGGCGTCTACCGCGCGGTGGTGGGCGCGAACCCCCGCGGCGGCAACAAGATAGGCCGCCCGGACCTGGCCCACGCGATGCTGGCGATGCTCGACGACCCGGCGACGGTGAGGCAGCCGGTGGGGGTCGCGTACTAGGGGGTGTCTTGTCGATCAGGCCGGATCAGGGAGGTCAGAGGCTTACGCCGACCGTCACCGGCTCGTTGACCAGGGTGATCCCGAACGCCTCGTGCACCCCGGCGACGACCTCCCGCGCGAGCGCCAGCAGGTCCTCGGTGGTGGCGTCGCCGCGGTTGGTCAGGGCCAGCGTGTGCTTCGTGGAGATGCGGGCCGGGCCCGTGCCGTACCCCTTCGTGAAGCCCGCGCGGTCGATCAGCCACGCCGCCGACGTCTTCGTGCGGCCCTCCCCCGCCGGGAACGCGGGCGGTGTGACGTCCGGCCCCAGCCGCTCCGCCGCGCGGGCGAGGAAGGCCGCGTGATCGGCGTCGTCGAGGATCGGGTTGGTGAAGAAGGAGCCGGCCGACCAGGTGTCGTGGTCCGCAGGGTCGAGCACCATGCCCTTGCCCGCGCGCAGTTCGAGTACGGCCCGGCGGGCGGTGGCCGCCGGGACCCGGTCGCCGGGTTCGACGCCCAGGGCGCGGGCTGTCTCCGCGTACTTGAGCGGGGCCGAGAGCCCGCCCGCGTCCTCCAGCGCGAACCGGACGCGCAGGACGACATGGCGCTCGGGGTGCTCCTTGAAGCGGCTGTGGCGGTACGAGAACCGGCAGTCGGCGTTCGTGAGGGTCAGCGTCTCGCCGGTGACCCGGTCGTAGGCGACGACCTCGGTGATGGTGCTGGACACCTCCTGGCCGTACGCGCCCACGTTCTGGATCGGCGTGGCACCGGCCGAGCCGGGGATGCCGGCCAGGCACTCGATGCCCGCCAGGCCCGCCTCGACGGTACGGGCGACGGCGTCGGTCCAGGTCTCGCCGGCGGCCAGTTCCAGCGCCGTACCCGCGAGGTCGAAGCCGCGCGTGGCGATCCGCAGGGCGGTGCCCTCGAAGCCCTTGTCGCCGATGACCAGATTGCTGCCGCCGCCGATGATCAGCAGCGGTGTGCCCGCGTCGTCCGCCTCGCGCACGGCCGCGACGACCTCGGCGTCGGTGGTCGCGGTGATCAGCCGGGTGGCGGGGCCGCCGAGGCGGAAGGTGGTCAGGGGGGCGAGGGGGGCGTCGTGGAGTTCCTGCACGGCACAAGACTACGTTCGGATCCGGAGACGGTTCGTTCCGGATCCGAACGTGCGAGTCGGCAAAGGTCAGACGCCCGCCGTCTCGCGTGCCTCCTCGCCCGCCGACTCCCGTACGACCGTGGACTTCCGCAGCGTCCGGCGACCCGGCATCGCCAGGGCCGCCAGGGCGGCGAGCGCTACGACGCCCGAGCCGATCCACAGGGCAGGGACCGTGCCGTCGACGAAGATCTGCGGCGTCTCGTAACCGCCCTGCGCCGAGAACACCGCGCCGAGGATCGCGACTCCGAGCGCTCCGCCGACCTCGCGGAGCGCGTTGTTGGCGCCGGACGCGATGCCCTGTTCGGCGGGCCGGACGCTGGACATGACCAGGCTCGCGGCCGGGGCGAAGTACAGCGCCATGCCGAGCCCGCTGACGATCAGGGCCGGCAACTGCGCCGCGTACGACACGCCGGGCTCGATGGTCATGGCGAACAGGGCCAGGCCGACGGCCTGGAGGGCGAGGCCCGCGGTGACGACGGGCCGGCCGCCGATCCGGTCGGAGAGGATCCCGGCGAGCGGCGCGACGAGCAGCGGCATCGCGGTCCACGGGAGCATCCGCAGGCCGGCCTCGGTGGGCGAGTATCCGGCGACGCCCTGCATGAACTGGCTGAGCAGGAAGATCGAGCCGAACATGCCCAGGAACATCAGCAGGCTCGCGGCGTTGATCCCGGCGAAGGTGCGGTCCTTGAACAGCCGCATCGGGAGCATCGCGTCGGGCCTGCGGATGCCGTGGTGCACGAAGCCGCCGATCAGGAGCGTGCCGACGATCAGTCCGGTGAGGACGAGCGGGCTGGTCCAGCCCTCGGCGTTGGCGTTGACCAGGGCGTAGACGATGCCGAAGAGGCCGCCGCTGATGAGCAGGGTGCCGGGGATGTCGATACGGGCGTCGGGGGCGTACGACTCCTTGAGCCGCGTCCTGGCCAGCGGCAACAGCACGAGGCCGACCGGGACGTTCAGCCAGAAGATCCATTCCCAGGAGATGTGCTCGGTGAGGCTGCCGCCGACGAGTGGACCGGCGGCGACGGCGATGCCGGTGACGGCGCTGAATATGCCGAGGGCGGCGCCGCGCTTCGCGGCCGGGACCGCCGCGGTGAGCAGGGTGAGTGCCAGCGGCATCATGATCGCCGCGCCGACCCCTTGGACGGCGCGGGCGGCGATCAGGCTGTTGATGCCGGGCGCGAGGGCGGCGGCGGCCGACGCCGCGGTGAAGATCGAGAGACCGCTGACGAAGAGTCGGCGACGGCCGAACCGGTCGCCGAGGGCCGCGCCGAACATGAGCAGCACCGCGAAGGTGAGCGTGTAGGCGTTGACCGTCCACTCCAGGTCGGCGAGCTTGCCGCCGAGGTCCTCGCGGATGGAGGGCAGGGCGGTGGTGACGACGAGGTTGTCGAGGGCGGCCATGAAGCCCGCGGCGCCGGTGATTATGAGGGCCCAGGTGGCGTTCGCGCCGCCGCGGGCTGTTGCTGGCTGGTTCATCGTTCTCCCCGATCTGGTTAGTTATTAATGACTAACTTCTATGGGCATGGCGAGAGTGGGCGATCCGCCGCCCATCTCGGATCAACTTGTCCGCACTACCTGAACTGCCTGAACTACCTGAACCACCTCAACCGCCCGTCGGCCGCGCGGAGTCGTAGAAGCCGGCCCAGACGCGGTGGTCGGGCGGAAACCCCATCGCGACCAGTGTGTTGATCAGCATTCCGTACGCCAGGAAGTTCGTCGTCTCCTCCGGGTCCGCGCCGAGCGCCAGGTGCGAGGTGTCCCAGAGCGCCTCCCACCCGGCCCGTACCGAACGGCCGAACTCGTGGTCCCCCGCCGCCTCGGCCGCCGCGACCGCGACGTACGTCTGCATCTGCATCATCAGCTTCGCCGGGTCGTCCGCGATGAGCCGCTGATAGGCGGAGCCCATGGCGTGGACGGCTTCCTCGGGGCCCAAGCCCTCGGACGCCTTCTCGAAGATGCGCCGGGTGTCGCCGAGGCAACGCTCCGCCGCCGCGAGGAAGATGGCCTGCTTGTTCGGGAAGAGCCGGAAGAGGTACGGCTGCGAGACGCCCACGCGACGGGCGATCGCCTCGGTGGAGGTGCCGTGGTATCCGGTGCGGGCGAACTCGGTGATCGCCGCGCGGATGACGCTCTCGCGTCGCTCTTCTGCGCTCATCCTGACCATGAGAGCTAAGTTATTGAGCAATTACTAA
The DNA here is from genome assembly GCF_042670825.1 of Streptomyces sp. NPDC057137. Lineage (NCBI taxonomy): Bacteria > Bacillati > Actinomycetota > Actinomycetes > Kitasatosporales > Streptomycetaceae > Streptomyces > Streptomyces sp. NPDC057137. Next base: position 113,388 of record NZ_JBHUUW010000006.1, read on the forward strand.
CCTGTCAAGCCCCACCGCTCCACAGCCCCGGAGCCGCACCCGGCTCCCGAGCACCGACGCCGGGCGGCCCCGCATGGGGGGCTGCCCGGCGTCGGACGCTCAGGGATCGACTCAGGCCAGCTGGACGACGGCGCGGGACATCCCCAGCACCTTCTTGCCCTCGCTGGTCGCCGTCAGATCCACCCGCACGCGGTTGTCGTCGAGCTTGGCGCCGACCTTGGCGGTCACCTCGACGACCGCGCCCGTCCCGTCGTTGGGCACCACGACGGGCCTGGTGAAGCGGACGCCGTACTCGACGACGGCCCCCGGGTCCCCCACCCAGTCGGTCACCACCCGGGCCGCCTCGGCCATGGTGAACATGCCGTGCGCGATGACGTCGGGCAGCCCGACCTCCAGGGCGAACTTCTCGTTCCAGTGGATCGGGTTGAAGTCCCCGGACGCGCCCGCGTACCGCACCAGGGTGTCGCGCGTCACCGGGAACGTCCCGGTCGGCAGCTCCGTGCCGACCTCGACGTCCGCGTAGGTGATCTGCGTAGCCACCGTCATCACTCCCCCTCGGCGCCGCGCGCCACCAGCTTGGTCCACGCGGTCACGACGTGCGCGCCCGCCTCGTCGTGCACCTCGCCGCGGACGTCGAGGATGTCGTTCCCCGCCATGGACTTGATGCCCTCGATGGTCGAGGTGACGGTCAGCCGGTCGCCGGCCCGTACAGGACGGGTGTACGCGAACTTCTGGTCGCCGTGCACGACCCGGCTGTAGTCGAGACCGAGCTGCGGATCGGCGATGACGTCGCGCGCCGCCTTGAAGGTGATCGCGAAGACGAAGGTCGGCGGGGCGATCACATCGAGGTGGCCGAGGGCCTTCGCCGCGTCCGGATCGGCGTACGCGGGATTGGCGTCGCCCACCGCCTCGGCGAACTCGCGGATCTTCTCCCGGCCGACCTCGTACGGCTCGGTCGGCGGATAGGTCCGCCCGACGAAGGACTGGTCGAGCGCCATGGACTCGTTCCCTCCTGATGAGACTGCCCTGATGAATGGTGCACAACTATGGATCGGGCACGGCAAACGACACGAGGCCGCCCCCCGTTAAGGGGACGGCCTCGGGTACGAGCCTGGTTCAGCGCGTTTCGCGGTGAGCCGTGTGCGAGTTGCAACGAGGGCAGTGCTTCTTCATCTCAAGACGGTCCGGGTTGTTACGCCGGTTCTTCTTGGTGATGTAGTTCCGCTCCTTGCACTCCACGCAGGCCAGCGTGATCTTCGGGCGGACGTCGGTGGCAGCCACGTGAGTGCTCCTGGACAGATTGACGGGTTAACGCATAAAAGAGTAGCCGATCGAAGGATCGCCCCCACCATCGGCTACCGTGTGTAGCGGTGACCGGACTTGAACCGGTGACACAGCGATTATGAGCCGCTTGCTCTACCGACTGAGCTACACCGCTGTGATGTCGGATCCCCTCGCCCGAAGGCGAGGAGCGCCGTACACCAGAGCCCCAATACGGAATCGAACCGTAGACCTTCTCCTTACCATGGAGACGCTCTACCGACTGAGCTATTGGGGCGAGCGATGAAGACATTACACGGTCCGTCGCCGATCGCCCAAATCCGTTTCCCGGTCTCTCGTCCGGCTCTCGTCCCACCTGTCCCTTCCGTCTCGGGGCGGGTGCCGGGCGGGCGTTGAGAGGGTGCGGCACGGGCGTTGGGGGGCCTTGGTGAGGGGCCTGCGGACGGGGGCGGAAGGCGTTCCGTACACCAGGGAGAGCCACGCCGGTATGACTATTCCCTTCCTCCTCGAAGCCCGCCCGGGGCGCCTCTAGGCTCGACGCACGCCGCGTGATCTTGCACGTCAGAGCCACCCAGCCCAGGAGCGCGATGCCCGACAGCCAGCCGCAGCCGTCACACGGCGCCACGGCGAACGCCACCGCGCTGCTCCTGCGCGGGGCCCGGCTCACCGACGGCCGGGTCGTCGACGTACGGCTGAGCGGCGGCCGTATCGAGGCCGTCGGCACCGCCGGCAGTCTCACCGCGCTCGGCGCGTGCGTGGACCTCGACGGGCATCTGCTCCTGCCCGCCCCCGCCGAACCGCACGCGCACAGCGACACCGCGCTGAGCGCCGTCACGTCGGACGGGCCCGTGTCGTACGACCCCGACGACGTCCAGCGCCGCGCGACCGAGGCCGCGCTGCTCCAGGTCGGACACGGCGCGACCACGCTGCGTACGCATGTGCGGATCGGTGACGCGCAGGAGTTGGCTCCGCTGGGGGCCGTGCTCCAGGCGCGGCGTTCGCTGCGCGGGCTCGGCGATCTGACGGTCGTCGCCGTGCCGCGCCTGCTGACCGGGGTCGCCGGGGCCGACGGGCTCGCGATGCTGCGCGACGCGGTGAAGATGGGCGCGGGGGTGGTGGGCGGCTGCCCCGACCTCGACCCCGATCCGACCGGGTACGTGGAAGCGGTGCTGAGCGTCGCCGCCGAGCACGGCTGTCCCGTCGACCTCCATACGGACGGCGGCGACCCGGCCCGGCTGGCGCGCCTCGCGGCGATGGCGGGCGGGCTGCGGCCCGGCGTCTCGATCGGGCCCTGTGCCGGTCTGTCCCGGCTGCCGGCGGACGCCGCGGGCCGGGCGGCCGACCAGTTGGCGGCGGCGGGCGTGACGGTCGTCTGTCTGCCCCAGGGCGGCTGCGGCGGTGTCGAGCAGCGGGGCGTGGCGCCCGTACGGCTGCTGCGTGCCGCCGGTGTGCGGGTGGCGGCCGGCAGCGGGGCCGTACGGGACGTGGCGAACCCGGTGGGGCGCGGGGATCCGTTGGAGGCGGCGTATCTGCTGGCCTCCCAAGGAGGACTGCGGGCGGCGGAGGCGTACGAGGCGGTGAGCACGGTCGCGCGGGAGGCCATGCGGCTGCCGGAGGTACGGGTGGAGGCGGGGTTTCCCGCCGAGTTGCTGGCGGTGCGCGGGGAGCGGCTGGAGGGGGTGCTGTCGCTGGCGTACAGCAGGATCGTCATCCACCGCGGCCGGGTGGTGGCCCGGACGAACGCCGTGCGGGAGTACTGCGACTCGGCGGTGGCCGTGGCGCTGGACCTCCCGCGACAGGGGCGGCAGGGGCGGCCGGAGTCGGCGCCGTAGGCTGCGGGAATCGCGCCTCTTACGGAGGTGGTGCGTGAGCGGTGACGGCCCGTCGGACGTACGGTCGTGAGCATGCGAATTGTCATCGCCGGAGGACACGGTCAGATCGCGCTGCGGCTGGAGCGGTTGCTCGCCACGCGCGAACACGAGGTCGCGGGCATCATCCGCAAACCCGAACAGGCGGAGGCGCTGAGGGAGGCGGGCGCCGAAGCCGTCGTACTCGACCTGGAGTCGGCCTCGCCGGACGAGGCCGCCGCGGCGCTGGAGGGCGCGGACGTGGCGGTCTTCGCGGCCGGGGCGGGACCGGGCAGTTCCACGGAGCGCAAGGACACCGTCGACCGGGGCGCGGCGGTCCTGTTCGCCGACGCGGCGCAGCGGGCGGGCGTACGGCGCTATGTGATCGTCTCGTCCATGGGCGCCGACCCGGACCACGAGGGCGACGACATCTTCGACCACTACCTGCGGGCCAAGGGCGCGGCGGACGCGTACGTGCTGTCCAAGGAGGGGCTCGACACGACGGTACTGCGCCCGGGAATGCTCACGAACGACGCGGGCACGGGCCTGGTGAACCTGGCGCCGTCAACGGGCCGTGGGCCGGTGCCACGGGACGATGTGGCCGCGACGCTGGCGGAGTTGGTGGAGTCACCGGCGACGGCGGGCCTGACCCTGGAACTGATCAGCGGGACGGTGCCGGTCGCGGACGCGGTGAAGAACGCCGCGTCGTCCGCCTGAGGGATACGAAGATGGCCCCCGGTCTGCGTCTCCGCAGGCCGGGGGCCATCATTTCCGTGTGGCGGCGCCAGGATTCGAACCTGGGAAGGCTAAGCCGGCGGATTTACAGTCCGCTCCCATTGGCCACTCGGGCACACCGCCATGGGATGTCGCTGCGGGATGGGCGCTGTGGGCGCTGCTCCGTGGCAACGACGTAAACGATACCCGATGCGTGGGGGTGCTCCGCCACCGGATTGATCAGGCCGGAAGAGGGTGGAGATGACTAGGCTTTGCGGGAGCGGGCCGGGAGCCCGGCCCTGATTTTCGGCATCAGTTGCGGCGAGAGCCGCGGCACCCTTTCCAGTACCCGATACAAGGAGCCACAGGACATGGCCGACTCCAGTTTCGACATCGTCTCGAAGGTCGAGCGGCAGGAGGTCGACAACGCCCTCAACCAGACCGCGAAGGAGGTCTCCCAGCGGTACGACTTCAAGAACGTCGGAGCCTCGATCGCCTGGTCCGGCGAGAAGATCCTCATGGAGGCCACCAGCGAGGAGCGGGTCAAGGCGATCCTCGACGTCTTCCAGTCCAAGCTGATCAAGCGGGGCATCTCGCTGAAGGCGCTGGACGCGGGCGAGCCGCAGCAGTCCGGCAGGGAGTACAAGATCTTCGCCTCCATCGAGGAGGGCATCACCCAGGAGAACGCGAAGAAGGTCGCCAAGATCATCCGCGATGAGGGCCCCAAGGGCGTCAAGGCGCTCGTGCAGGGCGACGAGCTGCGCGTCAGCTCGAAGAGCCGGGACGATCTGCAGGCCGTACAGGCGCTGTTGAAGGGGCAGGACTTCGACTTCGCGCTGCAGTACGTGAACTACCGCTGATCGACGGGTCCCACGGGGCCGGCGCGTCCGACACGTCCGGCGCGCAGGGGCGTTGTCGGGCCCAGCACGGGCGAGCGGGCAGGGTGCGACGGGGGCGGTCGGCCGGGGACTTCCTCGGCGGCGGCCCCCGTCGCGTTCTTCCGCACGGATTCGGCCGGACCGGGACCGAGGGAGTGGGGGTGGGCGTGAACGAGGCGTTGTTTCCGCGGGCGCGGGCCGTTGTCGCCGATGGGGCCGTGCATGTGCCGGGGTGGCTGGGGGGCGCGCGGCAGCGGGAGTTGGTGGAGGCGTGCCGGGCGTGGGCGCGGGGGCCCGTGCCCATGCGGCACACCACCCTGCCCAACGGGGGCGTGATGTCCGTGCGGACGGTCTGTCTGGGGTGGCACTGGCAGCCGTACCGCTACACGCGTACCGCCGGGGACGTGAACGGCGCGCGGGTCGCGGCGTTTCCCGAGTGGCTCGTGGAGTTGGGGCGCGCGGCGGTCGACGAGGCGTACGGGGAGGGGGCCGGGGCCGGCTATACGCCGGACACCGCGCTGGTCAACTTCTACGAAGGCGCCGCCACCATGGGCATGCACCAGGACAAGGACGAGAAGTCCGGCGCGCCGGTGGTGTCGCTGAGCATCGGGGACAGTTGTGTCTTCCGCTTCGGCAACACGCGGACGCGGACGCGTCCTTATACGGATGTCGAGTTGGCGTCCGGCGATCTCTTCGTCTTCGGCGGGGCGTCCCGGTTCGCGTTCCACGGCGTCCCCAAGGTGTATCCCGGGACCGCCGACCCGGCGAGCGGGATGCGCGCCGGGCGGCTGAACATCACGTTGCGCGAGACCGGGTTCGGTGGCGGCCGAGCCGCGTCAGCGGGAGCGGGAGTGGCCGAAGAGGAGGCGGTAGATGATCAGCAGCACCAGTGAGCCGCCGATCGCCGCCGCCCAGGTCGCGCCGTCGTAGAAGTCGCTGGTGATCGGGCGGTCCAGCCAGCGGGACGATATCCAGCCGCCGATGAAGGCGCCCGCGATACCGATGAGGGTCGTGCCGACCAGGCCACCCGGGTCCCGGCCGGGCAGCAGGATCTTGGCGACGGCTCCGGCGAGGAGTCCGAGGACGAGCCAGCCGATGATGGTCATGCCGTGAACCTGCCTTTCGTGCGGTGTTGTGCGTGTTCAGCCGTGCTGTGCGGGCTGTGCCGTGTTGTGCGGAAAGACGCCCGTGGGGCGGGGCGCGGTTGCGGAGATCGGTAGCGTGCGGCGTATGACACAGCAACTGCGTCGCACGCTGGGCGTCTTCGATGCCGTGGTCGTCGGGCTGGGGGCGATGCTCGGGGCCGGGGTCTTCGTCGCGCTCGGACCGGCGGCCGGGGCGGCCGGGACCGGCCTGCTGTGGGGGCTGGCGGTGGCGGCCCTGGTGGCGTACTGCAACGCGATGTCGTCGGCCCGGCTGGCGGTCGACTACCCGGCTTCGGGCGGGACATACGTGTACGGCCGGGAGCGCCTGGGGCCGTTCTGGGGCTGGCTGGCGGGCTGGGCGTTCGTGGTCGGCAAGACCGCCTCGTGCGCGGCGATGGCGCTGACGGTCGGGACGTACGTGTGGCCGGGGCAGGCGCACGCGGTGGCGGTCGCGGCGGTGGTGGTCCTGACCGCCGTGAACTACGGGGGGGTACGGAAGTCGGCGACGCTCACGCGGGTGATCGTGGCCGTGGTGCTGGGCGTCCTCGCCGCCGTCGTGGTGGTGTCGCTCAGCTCGGACGCGGCCGACGCGGGGCGGCTCGGGCTCGGCCTCGGTACGGAGGCGGACCCGGGTTCGGTCCCGGTTACGGCGCGGGGGGTGTTGCAGGCGGCCGGGCTGCTCTTCTTCGCCTTCGCCGGGTACGCCCGCATCACCACGCTCGGCGAGGAGGTGCGTGACCCGGCCCGTACGATCCCGCGCGCCGTACCGCTGGCCCTCGGGCTCGTGCTGGCCGTGTACGCGTGCGTGGCGGTGGCGGTGCTCTCGGTCCTCGGGGCCGGGGAGCTGGGGCGCTCAGCGGCTCCCCTGGCCGATGCCGTACGGGCCGCCGGGGCGTCCTGGCTGGTGCCCGTGGTGCGCGTCGGGGCCGCCGCGGCGGCGCTGGGGGCGCTGCTGGCCCTGATCCTCGGGGTCTCCCGTACGACGCTGGCGATGGCACGGGACGGGCACCTGCCGCGCGGGCTGGCCGCCGTGCATCCCCGCTTTCAGGTGCCGCACCGCGCGGAGGTGGCGGTGGGCGCGGTCGTGGCCGTGCTGGCGGCGACCGTGGACGTGCGCGGGGCGATCGGCTTCTCGTCGTTCGGGGTGCTGGCGTACTACGCGATCGCCAACGCGTCGGCGTGGACGCTCGGTTCGGCCGGGGCGGGCGTACGGGTCCGGGTGCGCGTACGGGCGGCGGTCGGGCTCGTGGGCTGTGTCGTGGTGGCCCTCGCGCTGCCTGTCCCGTCCGTTGTGGCCGGGGCGGCCGTGCTGCTGCTGGGGGCGGCCGTGTACGCCGTACGACGCCGCTGAGGTCACCAGCCCGCGAACGCCTGGTCCGTACGGACGATGTCGCGGCCGAAGGGCAGCAGCGAGACCGGGATCAGCTTGAAGTTGGCGATGCCCAGCGGGATGCCGATGATCGTCACGCAGAGCGCGATACCGGTGAAGATATGGCCGAGGGCGAGCCACCAGCCGGCCAGGATCAGCCACAGCACGTTGGCGACGAACGAGGGTGATCCCGCGTCGCGGCGCTCCACCGTCGTATAGCCGAACGGCCACAGCGCGTAACGGGCGATCCGGAACGCGGCCACCCCGAAGGGGATGCCGATCACGGTGATGCACAGGAGCAGTCCGGCGAACATGTAACCGAGGAACAGCCAGAAGCCGCTCAGGAACAGCCAGATGATGTTGAGGATTGTCTTCATGGACGGCCACCTGCCATCTGCTCGAGTCGGGCGATGCGCTCCGCCATCGGCGGATGCGTGGAGAACATTCTCGATACACCCTGCCCAGGCCGGAACGGATTAGCGATCATCAGGTGACTCGCTGTCTCGATCCGTGGCTCGGGCGGCAGCGGCAGCTGCTTCGTACCGGCTTCGAGCTTGCGCAGGGCGCTCGCGAGGGCCAGCGGGTCGCCGGTGAGCTGGGCGCCGGACGCGTCCGCCTCGTACTCCCGGGAACGGCTCACGGCGAGCTGGATCACCGAGGCGGCCAGCGGGCCGAGGAGCATCACCAGGAGCATGCCCACGATGCCGGGGCCCTCGTCGTCGTCCGAGCGGCCGATGGGGATGAGCCACGCGAAGTTCACGAGGAACATGACGACCGAGGCGAGGGCGCCGGCGACCGAGGAGATGAGGATGTCGCGGTTGTAGACATGGCTCAGCTCATGGCCGAGGACCCCGCGCAGCTCCTGCTCGTTCAGGATCTGCAGGATCCCGTCCGTACAACAGACGGCCGCGTTGCGGGGGTTGCGGCCCGTGGCGAACGCGTTGGGTGCCTGGGTCGGCGAGATGTAGAGCCGGGGCATCGGCTGGCGCGCGGTCGTGGACAGCTCGCGGACGATGCGGTAAAGCTCCGGCGCCTCGAACTCGCTGACCGGGCGGGCGCGCATGGCGCGCAGCGCGAGCTTGTCGCTGTTCCAGTACGCGTACGCGTTCGTGCCGAGCGCGACGACGACCGCGACGATCAGCCCCGTCCGGCCGAAGATGCTGCCGATGACGATGATGAGTGCGGACAGTCCCCCGAGGAGTGCGGCGGTCCTCAACCCGTTGTGCCGGCGGTGCACGGAACGCCCTCCAAATCATGCGGCAGGGGAACCCTCTACGTGATGTCGCTCCACTCTCCAGTGGACCCTTCCTCACTGGTCAACGCCAGGCGAGGGTCACGGGTTCCCTGGCGCGCCCGCGCAGGGGTCTACGCCGTACGGGTGGCGGCCGGGACGGGCGGGGGGACGGGTGGGGTGGGCTCCGGGGGCGGCGCGTGCCTCAGAAGAGGCTTTCGGCGGCGAAGCGGAGGACCAGCTGGGGTGCTCCCGACAGGGCGACACCGGCGGCGGCGGTGAGGCCGATCGCGGCGAGCACCGGGGCCGGGGCCGGGGCGCGGTGGACGGCGAGGGTGCCGACGGGCTGGGGGGACGGCTCGGCGGCCGGGGTCTGTGCCGCGTCCGGGGTCTGTGCCGTCTCCGGGGCGCGGAAGAGGTCCGCCGTCCACTGGAGGTAGTAGAAGAGCGCGATGACGACGTTGACGGCCATCACCACGGCCAGCCAGCCGAGCCCCGCGTCGACGGCCGAGGAGAAGACCGTGACCTTCGCGAAGAGGCCGATGACGCCGGGCGGCAGTCCCGCGAGGCAGAGCAGGAAGAAGCCCATGGCGAGCGCGACGAGCGGGCGCTCGGAGGCGAGGGCGCGGTAGTCCGAGAGTCGGTTCAGGGGCTTCGTACGGGCGACCAGGGCGGCGACGGCGAAGGCGCCGAGGTTCACGACGGCGTACATCAGGGCGTACGCGACGGTGGAGCCGATCTGGTCCGTGCCGGCGTACGCCGCCGCCGCGATCGGCACCAGCAGATAGCCGGCCTGGGCGACGGACGACCACGCGAGGAGGCGTACCGCGCTCCACGCGCGCGTGGCCGACTGGCGGAGCGCCGCGACGTTGCCGACGGTCATGGTGAGCGCGGCGAGCACGGCCACGGCCGGGCCCCACACGTCGGAGTGGCTCGGGAAGGCGATGACCGTCACCAGGACGAGGCCGGAGAATCCGACGGCCTTGCCGACGACGGAGAGGTACGCGGCGATGGGCAGCGGCGCGCCGACGTAGGTGTCGGGGACCCAGAAGTGGAAGGGCGCGGCGGCGGCCTTGAAGGCGAAGCCGACGAGGGTCAGGGCGACGCCCGCCGACGCGAGGGTCTCGAACTTTCCGGGGACGTCGTCGAGCCGGCCGGCGATCTCGGTGAGATGCAGGGTGCCGGTGGTGGCGTACACGAAGCTGACGCCCAGCAGCATGACGGCGGTGGCCGTCACCGAGGAGAGGAAGAACTTCAGGGCGGCCTCGGACGAGAGCCGGTCGCCGCGCTTGAGGCCGACCAGCGCGAAGGCGGGGAGGGTCGCGACTTCGAGGGCGACGACGAGGGTCGCGAGGTCGCGGGCGGCGGGCAGGAGGGCGGCGCCGGCCGCCGAGGAGAGCAGCAGGAACCAGAATTCGCCCGGCGGGAGCTGCCCATGCCTGTCGCCGTCGCTCGTGCCGCCGCTGAGTTCGGTGACGGAGAGCAGCGCGGTGAGCAGCGCGCCGCCGAGCACCAGGAGCTGGATGACGAGTGTGAAGTGGTCGACGGTGTAGCTGCAGACGTCGGCGTCGGCCGTCAGGCAGAAGGTGGAGCGGTCGCCGGCGCGGAGCGGGATGAGCAGGAGGAGCGCGGCGGCGAGGCCGGCGACGGAGAGGGCGCCGAGGAGCGGCTTACGGCGTTCCGGGACGAACAGGTCGGCGACCAGGACGATCAGTGCGACGGCGGCGGTGAGGGCCGGGGGCGCGATGGCGAGCCAGTCGACGGACTGGACGAGGCTGGCGGCGCTGTCGGCGGCGCCCTGGGCAGCGGCCACGATCACGACTTGCCTCCTGCGAGAAGCTTCTGCACGGCCGGGTCGGTGAGGCCGAGGAGGACGGCGGGCCAGAGTCCGGCGAGGACGGTGAGGGCGACGAGCGGGGTCCAGGCGGCGAGTTCGTAGCCCTGGACGTCGGCGAGTTCGGGTGCCGGGCCCGTCTCCTCGGCTCCGGCGGGCTGGTGGGTCGCGCCCATGCAGACGCGGCGGACCACGATCAGCAGGTACGCGGCGGTGAGCAGTGTGCCGAAGCAGGCGATCGCCGTGAAGGTGACGAAGGCGGGGCGGCTGAGGCCGGGCGCGGGGTCGAAGGCGCCGAACATCGCGAGCATCTCGCCCCAGAATCCGGCGAGGCCGGGCAGGCCGAGCGAGGCGACGGCGGCGAAGGCGAGCAGGCCGCCGAGGCGCGGTGCGCGGCCGTACAGCGCCGCGCCGGTGGCGCCGGCGAGGGTGTCGAGGTCGGCGGTGCCGTAACGGTCCTTGAGCGCTCCGACCAGGAAGAACAGCAGGCCGGTGATGAGGCCGTGGGCGACGTTCGCGAACAGCGCGCCGTTGACGCCGGTGGGGGTCATGGACGCGATGCCGAGCAGCACGAAGCCCATGTGGCCGACGGAGGAGTACGCGATGAGGCGCTTGAGGTCGCCGCCCGCGCCCTGCCGGGCGAGGGCGAGGCAGGCCAGGGAGCCGTAGATGATGCCGACGACGGCCAACGCGGCGAGGTACGGCGCGAAGGTCCGCATCCCGTCGGGTGCGACCGGCAGGACGATACGGACGAACCCGTACGTACCCATCTTGAGCATGACCCCGGCGAGGAGAACCGATCCGACGGTCGGGGCGGCGGTGTGGGCGGCCGGGAGCCAGCTGTGCAGCGGCCACATCGGGGTCTTGACCGCGAGCCCGATCCCGATCGCCAGAACGGCGGTGACCTGCACGGATGTGCTCAGCCCACGGCCGTTGTCAGTGGCGAGTGCCACCATGTCGAATGTGCCCGCGTGCAGCCCGACGAGCAGCAGGCCGAGCAGCATGACCACAGATCCGAGCAGCGTGTAGAGGATGAACTTCCAGGCGGCGGCCTGCCGTTCGGCACCGCCCCAGCGGGCGATGAGGAAGTACATCGGGATGAGCACCATCTCGAAAGCCAGGAAGAAGAGCAGCAGGTCGAGGACGGCGAAGGTGGCGAGGGTGCCGGATTCGAGGACGAGCAGCAGGGCGACGAAGGCCTTCGGGGAGGGGCCCGCCGGGGGCTTGAAGTAGCTGTAGAGCGCGCAGAGGAAGGTCAGCAGCGCGGTCAGGACCAGAAGGGGGAGAGAGATGCCGTCGACGCCGAGGTGGATCCGCACGTCGAGTGCGGCGATCCAGCTGATGTCCGTCGTGGCCTGCATCCTCGACGGCTGGTCGTGGTCGAAGCCGAGCGCGAGGACGATCGCGGCGATGAGGACCGCGCCGGTCACGGTCACGCCGTGGCGTAGTACGGCCTGGTCGGGGCCGGTGCCCCGGAGTCCGGGCGGGGCGGGGAGCAGCGCCGCGACGGCGCCCAGGAGGGGGGCGACGACGATGAACGCGAGAAGGAACTGCATCACGGACGGACTGATATCGATCACGGCTCACGCTCCGGCGGCAACGAGTACGGCGGCGATCGCCAGGACGACCGTTCCGGCGAGCAGGGCGCCCAGGTAGGTCTGCACATTGCCGGTCTGCGCGCCGCGTACGGCGGTGCCGAGCCAGCGGGTGCCGGTGCCCGCTCCGCGTACGTAGGTGTCGACGACCTCGCGGTCGAGGAAGCGGACCAGCCGGGCCGCGCCCTGGACCGGGCGTTGGAAGAGGACGCGGTACACGGCGTCCAGGTGGAAGCCGGCCGCGGCGTGCGGGTGGAGCCTGCCGAGCAGGAGCCGGCCGGGGTCCGCGGGGTCGGGTGCCGAGGCGATGTCGCCGTAGGCGGGGGTGTGGCTGGCGATGGCCTCCGCCTCGGAGAGTGCGGGCTCGGCGTCGGGGTGCGCGGCGACGGCGCCCATGGGGGTGCGGGCGGCGAGCGCGGTGGTGTGGGTCCAGGCGCCGTAGGTGATCAGTCCGCCGACGAGCGCGACTCCCGTGCCGAGTACGGAGGTGGTGACCGTCGGGGTCAGGCTCTCCGCGTCCACCCAGGGGGCGATGAGGCCGACGGTCAGGCCGAAGGCGAGCGAGGGGACGGCGAGTACCCACAGGACGGCGTTCATCGAGAGGGGCTGCTTGCCGTGGTCGGCCGCTTCGGCGCCCCGGCCGCGGAAGGCGAGGAGCCACAGGCGCATCGCGTAGGCGGCGGTGAGGAGGGCGGTGAGCAGACCGGCGACGAGCACGGTCCAGCCGGCGATGTCCGGGGCGATGTCGGACTCGCCGAGAGCGGTGTGTTCGGCGGCGACGAGGACGGCTTCCTTGGAGAAGAAGCCGGCGAACGGCGGGATGGCGGCGAGCGCGAGGAGCGCGATCGTCATCGTCCAGTAGGCGTCGGGGACGCGTTTGGCGAGGCCGCCCATCCGGGACATGGCGGCGAGCGAGTTGGTGCCGGCGGCGTGGATGATCACGCCGGCGCCGAGGAAGAGAAGCGCCTTGAAGGCGCCGTGCGAGATGAGGTGGAAGACGGCCGCGCCCCGGTCGCCCACGGCCAGCGCGCCCGACATGTAGCCGAGTTGGCCGATGGTCGAGTAGGCGAGGACGCGTTTGATGTCGTCCTGCGCGAGGGCGGCGAGCGCGGACCCGACCATGGTGATCGCGGCCATCACGGCGAGCACGGCGAGGGCGACCGACGAGGCGGCGAAGACGGGGAGGAGACGGGCCACGAAGTAGATACCGGCGGCGACCATCGTCGCCGCGTGGATCAGCGCGGAGACGGGGGTGGGGCCGGCCATCGCGTCGGGCAGCCAGGTGTGCAGCGGGAATTGGGCCGACTTGCCCGCGACGCCCGCGATCAGCAGCAGCGCGATCAGGGTGGGGTGGTCGAGCCCGTCGTCCGCGACGGACTGGAGGACGCCGGTGATCCGGAACGTTCCGGTGTCGACGGCGAGCGCGAACAGCCCGAGCAGGAAGGGGACATCGCCGAGCTTGGTGACCAGGAAGGCCTTCAGGGAGGCGGCGCGCGCCTCGGGGGTCTCCCAGTAGTGGCCGACGAGGAAGTACGAGCAGATGCCCATGATCTCCCAGCCGACCAGGAGCACCATCAGGTCGCCGGAGTAGACGACGAGCAGCATCGCGGAGGTGAAGAGGGAGACGAGGGCGGCGTACGAGGGGTAGCGCGGGTCGTCGCGCAGATAGCCCGTCGAGTAGATCTGCACGCAGGTCGCGACGACGCCGACGAGGATCGCGACGAGGGCGGCGAAGCCGTCGATGTGCAGGGCGAGATCGATCGGGACCGAGCCGGTCGGGGTGAGCTGGGTCGCGGCGTCGATCGGTGCGCGGGTGCCGCCGTGCCCGTTGCTCTGGCGTACGGCGACGATCACGGCGAGTACGGCGGCGGTGAGCGGCGGCAGCACGGCCAGGGGCCGGACGAATCCGGGGGCCGTACGGCCGAGGAGCAGTCCGGCGACCGCGCCGAGGAACGGCAGGAGGGGGACGAGGACGGCGAGGGTGGTCGTGGTCACGCGGTGGCCTCAGCCTTCTTTGCCCGGACGGCGGCTTCGGCAGCGGCTTCGGCTTCCGCTTGGGCTCGGGCCTGTTGGACGGACTCGGCCGCGGCCTCGTCGGTCGCGTCGCTCTCGACGCTGTCGCGGAGCCGGTCGACGTCCGAGGTGCCGCGGTTGCGGTAGACCATCAGCACGATCGCCAGGCCGATGCCGATCTCGGCGGCGGCGATGGCGATCACGAAGAGGGTGAGGGCCTGGCCGGCGTGCAGGGTGTCGCGCAGCCATACGTCGAAGGCGACGAGGTTGAGGTTGACGGCGTTGAGCATCAGCTCGACGGACATGAGGACGAGGATCGCGTTGCGGCGGGCGAGCACCCCGTACAGACCGGTGCAGAACAGCAGCGCCGCGAGCACGGCGGGATAGGCGAGATGCATCAGCGCTGCTCCTTGCCACGGGGGCTGCCGGGCGCGTCGCTCTTGCGGGACAGGACGATCGCGCCGATGAGCGCGGCGAGCAGCAGGACGGAGAGTGCTTCGAAGGGCAGGACCCAGTGCCGGAAGAGGAACTGGCCGGACACCTCGGTGGATCCCTGGGCGGGTCCTTCGAGTTCGATCCAGGTCGTACGGAACGCGTCGACGACGACCCACACCAGTGCGACGGCGGCGGTGAGGGCCACCGCGAGCGCGACCCACCGGTTCTCCGAATCCGCGTCGGGGGAACGGCCGATGGGCGCCTTCGTGAGCATCAGCCCGAACAGAAGGAGGACGACGACGGAGCCGACATAGATCAGGACCTGCACCCAGGCGATGAACTCGGCCGTCAGCAGCAGGTATTCGACGGCCAGGCCGCCGAGCGCGACGACGAGCCACAGGGCGGCGTGCACGAGTTGCTTGGTCGTGACGGTGATGACGGCCGCGCCGAAGGTGACGAGGCCGACGAGGAGAAAGGCGATCTCGACGCCGGTCGGGGACAGGAAGCCGGGGTGGGCCGCCGCGAGGGAGGTCGCCGCGAGGGGGGTCACTCGCCGTCCACCCGCTCCTGGGCGGCTGCCGTGGTCACGGCGGCTTCCGCCGCTGCCGCCGCGGCCAGCTTGTCGGCCGTCTTGCGGGCGGCGGCGATCTCCTTCGGCTCCTCGGCGCCCGGGTCGAGGGCGGGCGGGGCAGGCACGGTCCACATCCAGTCGCGGAGTTTGTCCCGCTCGTGGGTGAGTTCCAGGATGTCCGTCTCCGCGTACTCGAACTCCGGTGACCAGAAGAGCGCGTCGAAGGGACAGACCTCGATGCAGATACCGCAGTACATGCAGAGCGAGAAGTCGATGGCGAACCGGTCGAGGACGTTCCGGCTGCGCTCGCGCCCGCCGGGGGCCGTGGCGGGCAGCGTCTCCTTGTGGGAGTCGATGTAGATGCACCAGTCGGGGCACTCACGGGCGCAGAGCATGCAGACCGTGCAGTTCTCCTCGAACAGTCCGATCACTCCGCGGCTGCGGGGCGGGAGTTCGGGCTGGGTGTCCGGGTACCGCGCGGTGACGGTCTTCCTGGTCATCGTACGAAGGGTGACGGCCAGCCCCTTGGCCAGGCCGCTACCGGGGATCGGAGGCACTTACTGGATCACCACCTTGACGATGCCGGTGAGGGCGATCTGGGCGAGGGCGAGCGGGATGAGGACGGTCCAGGCGAGCTTCTGGAGCTGGTCCTCGCGGAGCCGGGGATAGCTGACGCGCAGCCAGATGACGACGAAGGCGAGGAGGAACGTCTTGAGGAGGGTCCAGAGCCAGCCGAGGTCGTCGCCGCCGAACGGGCCGTGCCAGCCGCCGAGGAACAGGACGGTGGTCAGTCCGCACAGGACGACGATGCCCGCGTACTCGGCGAGCAGGAACAGCGCGAACCGCAGACCGGTGTACTCGGTGTACGCGCCGAAGATGATCTCGGAGTCGGCGACCGGCATGTCGAAGGGAGGGCGCTGGAGTTCGGCGAGGCCGGCGATGAAGAAGACGAGGGCGCCGACGATCTGCCAGGGCACCCACCACCACTCGAAGGCGTTGAGGATGCCGGGGAGGGAGACGGTGCCGGCCGCCATCGCGACGGAGGCGGCCGTGAGGAGCATGGGCAGTTCGTACGCGAGGAGTTGGGCGGCGGTGCGGAGGCCGCCGAGCAGGGAGAACTTGTTCGCCGATGCCCAGCCGGCCATGAGCGACCCGAGGACACCGACGCCCATCACAGCGAGCACGAAGAAGATCCCCGCGTCGACGACCTCGCCGACCGCGCCCTCCTGGGGGCCGATCGGGATCGCGACCAGTACGAGGAGGTAGGGCAGCAGGGCGACGGCCGGGGCGAGTTGGAAGATCCGGCGGTCGGCGGCGGCCGGGACGATGTCTTCCTTCTGGGCGAACTTGACGCCGTCGGCGACGAGTTGGGCCCATCCGTGGAAACCGCCGACGTACATGGGCCCGAGGCGGCCCTGCATGTGGGCCATGACCTTGTGCTCGGTCTGCCCGACGACGAGGGGAAGCACGAGGAAGGCGGCGAAGACGATGAGCAGCCGAATGGCGACGTCGAGCACGTCGTTCACGCGTCTCCTCCGGGGCGGTCGGGGTCGGGAGCGGGAGCGGGGCCGGTGGAGCCGCTGTCACGGTCGCCGCTGTCGCTGCCACCGGGTTCGGCCTCCGGCGCCGACGGCGACTCGGGTTCCGGCTTCGGTGACGGGGCGTCGAACGCCGGGCGCGGGTCGTGCCAGGGGGCCGGGGCGGCGTTCGGCGTGGGGGCTGCGGGCGCTGCGGGTTCCGTGGGTGCGTCGGGCTGCTGGCTCGTGGAGCCTTCCGAGACGCTGCGGGCGCGCCGGACCGGGCGGTCTCCCGTCGCCGCACGCGGGGTGCGGGGCGTGCGGGCCGGGGCCGGGGGGAGTTGGCCCTTGAGGGGGCCCCATTCGTTCGGGTCCGGTACGCCCGGGGGAAGCATCTGACGGCGCTTGGGGCCCGAGTGGCCCGGCGCGGACTCGCCCGGCTCCTTCGCGCCCGGCCAGGCCTTCGCGACCCGGGCCGCCAGGACGAAGTCCTTGCGCAGCGGGTGGCCTTCGAAGGTCTCGGGCAGCAGGAGGTGCACCAGGTTGGGGTGGTCGGTGAAGGAGATGCCGAACATCTCGTACGTCTCGCGCTCGTGCCAGCCCGCGCCCGCGTAGACCCCGAGGGCCGTGGGCAGTTCGGGGGCGTCGTGCGGGACGGTCGTACGGACCAACAGGCGCCGTACGGAACGGGGTTCGACCGACGCGACGTGTGCGCTGACGCGGAACCCGGTGCCCGGTTCGTCGACGGCGCTCAGCCAGTCGAAGTACGTGCACCCCAGCGCGTCACGGGCGGTTTCGAGCGCGGTCAGCCAGGAGGCGGCGGGGACGTCGACCGTCAGGAGGTCGTACGCGCGCTCCGCCGTGGCGTCCGCGCCGAAGATCTCGGCGACGCCGTCCGGCAGGCTGTCGTACGCGTCGGCGGGCGTCAGGCGCTCCCCGGTGTCCGCGGGCGTCAGGCGCTCTCCCCCGGCGTCGGCGGGCGTCACGTGCTCTCCCCCGGCGTCGGCGGCGCCGCGATCAGCCCGCTGCGCAGTGCGGCCGTGCTGGGCCGCCGGCCCTCGGAGCCGTAACGCTCCCCCAGCGACTCGCGGGAGATCTTCTCCTGGAGCTTGAGGATCCCCTGGAGCAGCGCCTCGGGACGCGGCGGGCAGCCCGGTACGTAGACGTCGACCGGGATGATCTGGTCGACGCCCTTCGTGACGGAGTACGAGTCCCAGTACGGCCCACCGCAGTTGGAGCAGGCGCCGAAGGAGATCACGTACTTCGGCTCGGGCATCTGCTCGAACAGCCGCTTCACCGCCGGTGCCATCTTGTCCGTCACCGTGCCGGACACGACCATCAGGTCCGCCTGGCGCGGGCCCGGTGCGAGGGGGATGACGCCGAGCCGGATGAAGTCGTGCCGGGCCATCGACGCGGCGATGAACTCGATGGCGCAGCAGGCGAGTC
Source organism: Streptomyces sp. NPDC057137 (assembly GCF_042670825.1). Classification (NCBI taxonomy): domain Bacteria; kingdom Bacillati; phylum Actinomycetota; class Actinomycetes; order Kitasatosporales; family Streptomycetaceae; genus Streptomyces; species Streptomyces sp. NPDC057137. Next base: position 131,264 of record NZ_JBHUUW010000006.1, read on the forward strand.
CGAAGTTGAAGACCCAGAGGCTGTAGCGGCGGCCCCAGTTGAGGACCACCTTCATCGGCTGGGGCGCCAGGCGGGAGAGCACGCCCAGGCGTTGCGGGTTCGGCAGCTCGACCGGTGCGGCGGGAGTGGCGGCGGCAGCGGGAGCGGGAGCGGCGGGGGTCACGTCCATTCCAGGACGCCCTTCTTCCATGCGTAGAGCAGTCCTACGGCCAGGAAGCCGAGGAAGATGAACATCTCGACGAGCGTCGTCGCGCCGTATCCCGGCGCCGCGAAGACCGTCGCCCACGGGAAGAGGAAGATCGAGTCGACGGCGAAGATGACATACAGGAAGGCGTAGACGTAGTAGCGGACCTGGGTATGTGCCCAGCCCTCGCCCACCGGGTCGACGCCGCATTCGTACGTAAGCAGTTTCTCGGGCGTCGGTACCACCGGCCGCAGCAGTCGGCCCGCCCCGAAGGCCACGGCGACGAAGAGCACGCCGACGACCGCGAGCAGTCCGACCACCGAGTAGCTCTGGAAGTACTCCGACGCGAGAACGGTCGGTTCCGGCACGTCCGTCACCCGCTCCTCGCTCCGCCGTTCGGTGATCCGTCAGTGATCCGTGTGGTCTGTGATTCGTACGGACGGGAGTCTAGGCCCTGCTAAAGGGACCGTAAGCAGTCGGTCGCGCATCAGTCATGGCGGGGTCATGACCAGCTCCGGCACGGGCGGGTTCAGGCGCTGGTCGCACCGCGTTTCCGGGGTCATGGCGGGATGGTGGGGTTATCCCCACCTCGGCTCCCCCAGCCACCCCATGGCGTGGGCCCCCGTGGCCGTGCAGGCTAGGGCCTTATGAGCGTCCGCAACAGTGCCCCCGACGACGACCGGCCACCGCCGCCGCCCCGTTTCGCCTTCAACCGGCACACCTGGAAGGAGATCGCGCATCTCCTCGCCAATCTGCCGGTCTCCATCGCCGGTTTCGTCTATGTCGTGGCCGTCGTGCCCACCGGTGTCGTCCTGTCCGTCACCGTGATCGGTCTGCCCTGGCTCACCGGCGGCCTGGCCGGTGCCCGGCTGCTGGGCAAGGCCGAACGGGCGCGTGCGCGCGCCCTGCTGGGGGTCCGGATCGACGAGCCGAGCCCCCTCCGGGGCCGGAACCGCCGGGAGAGGCGCGCACGCGGCACCGACGGGTTCTTCCACTGGATGTGGACGGGGCTGAAGGACCCGGTGGCCTGGCGGACCACGCTGTACGAGTTCATCCGGCTGCCGTGGGGAATCCTGACCTTCGCGATCACCCTGGTGAGCCTCTTCGTCCTCTGGCCGGTGCTGCCCCACATCGCGCGCGGTCTGACCAACGTCGACCGGGCCCTGGTGCGCGGGCTGCTCTCGCCGTCCGACGAGTTGGAGAGCCGGATCGCGGAGCTGGAGTCCGACCGGGGCGTCGTCGTGGACACGGCCGCCGCCGATCTGCGCCGTATCGAGCGCGATCTGCACGACGGGGCACAGGCCCGGCTGGTGGCGCTGGCCATGGGGCTCGGCCTCGCGAAGGAGAAGCTGCTGGAGGACCCGGAGGCGGCGGCGAGCATGGTCGACGAGGCGCACGGCGAGGTGAAGCTGGCCCTCCAGGAGCTGCGCGATCTCGCGCGGGGCATCCACCCCGCCGTACTGACGGACCGGGGCCTGGACGCCGCGCTCTCGTCCGTGGCGTCCCGCTGCACCGTCCCGGTCAAGGTCGAGGTCGAGCTGACCGAGCGGCCGGCGGCGGCGATCGAGGGCATCGCCTACTTCACCGTCTCGGAGCTGCTGCAGAACGTCAGCAAGCACAGCGGGGCGCGCATGGCCAGCGTCGAGGTGTGGCGGACGAAGGACCGGCTGCTGATCCAGATCGAGGACGACGGGCGCGGGGGCGCGCGGCTGGAGGGCGGGACGGGCATGGCGGGGCTGGCCGAGCGGCTGGGGGCGGTCGACGGGCTGTTCGTGCTGGACTCGCCGGTCGGGGGGCCGACGATCGTCACGGCCGAACTGCCGTGGCGTGAGCGTGAGCCTGAGCGCGAGCCGTCCTGACTCCTGACCGGGAGCGGGCGCTGACGCGGGCGCGGGCGTCGGTACGGGCGCAGGTACGCACGCCGGGGCCGGTACGGGTGCCCGCGCCGGTGCCGGGGACGTGAAACCGCACCACGGGGGTGGGGAAAACCCCAGGGCGAAGACGGATACCGCCCTCATGGTGCGGGCGCCGCCGGCGGATCAGCATGGAGATACGACTTGAAGCCCGACCGCCCCGCTCGCAGAACGGACGACACGATGGCCACGGATTACGGCACGCGGACAGAGCCACGGCGCCACACCCTTCCTCCGGCACTGCGCGCTCCGTTCGAGGCCCGCATGGCGAAGGAGTTCGTCTATCTCCTTCTCAACCTTCCGATGGGCATCCTCTTCTTCGTCTACGTGGTGACGACGCTCTCGCTCAGCGCGGGCCTCCTCGTGACCTTCCTCGGCATTCCGCTGCTGGCCGCCGCGCTCGTCGGCTGCCGGGCCCTGGGCGCGGTCGAGCGGGCCAGGGCGCGGGTCCTGCTCGATCTGGACGTCGCGAGCCCGCTGCCCGTACGGGGGGAGAAGGCCGGAGTGATGTCCTGGGTCGGCGCGGTCCTCAAGAGCGGCGTGTCCTGGCGCCACGTGCTCTACGGCTTCCTGCACTTCCCGTGGGTGCTGTTCTCGTTCGTCACGTCCGTGACCTTCGTGGTCACCAGCTGGAGCCTCTTCCTCTATCCGCTGTGGCAGTGGGTCTTCCCGGAGTATCTGAACCAGGACGGCATCGCGGTCTTCAGCGACGGCTCCCGGGAGTTCTACGTGGACACCCCGTTCGAGATCGCCGCCACCAGCGTCGTGGGTCTCGTCCTCGTCCTCGGCTCGCCGTGGCTGGTCCGTGGACTGACCGGGGTGGACCGGCTGTTGGTCGCCGGTCTGCTGGGCCCGTCCAAGCTGGCGACGCGCGTCTCCGAGCTGGAGTCGGACCGGGGCGTCGTGGTCGACACCGCCGCCGCGGATCTGCGCCGTATCGAGCGTGACCTGCACGACGGGGCGCAGGCCCGGCTGGTGGCGCTGGCCATGGATCTGGGGCTGGCGAAGGAGAAGCTGCTGGCGGACCCGGAGGCGGCGGCCCGGATGGTCGACGAGGCGCACGGCGAGGTCAAGGTCGCGCTTCAGGAGCTGCGGGACCTGGCGCGGGGCATCCACCCGGCGGTCCTCACCGACCGGGGCCTGGACGCCGCGCTCTCCTCCGTCGCCTCGCGCTGCACCGTGCCGGTCCAGGTCGAGGTCGACCTGGAGTACCGCCCGGCGGCGGCCATCGAGGGCATCGCCTACTTCACCGTCTCGGAGCTGCTGCAGAACGTGAGCAAGCACTCCCAGGCCACGCGCGCCTCGGTGGACGTGTGGCGGATGGAGGACCGGCTGATGCTCCAGGTCGCGGACAACGGCCGGGGCGGCGCCAACACCTCGTCGGGCAGCGGCCTGGCCGGTCTCGCGGAGCGGCTCGACTCGGTGGACGGGATCCTGGTCGTGAACTCGCCGGTCGGCGGGCCGACGACGGTGACAGCGGAGCTGCCCTGGCGGAAGTGACGCCTCCGAGGACCAGGAGACTCGAAGACATACGTACGCGGCTGCGGCGCACCGGACCTGGTCCGGTGCGCCGGAGGCGCGTCCAGCGCGTCCATCGCTTCGATCGCTTCGATCGGTTCCCGGTCGGTGGGCGCACGGCGATACGAATACTGGGATGCTGGGACCGCAGGGCGGACGCGGAGCGCGTACGCACATCGACATGGGGGCTACACGGTCGTGGAGGACAGGGTACGAGTGGTCATCGCCGAGGATTCGGTGCTCCTGCGGGAGGGCCTGACCCGGCTGCTGACCGATCTCGGGCATGACGTGGTCGCCGGTGTCGGGGACGGCGAGGCGCTGATCAAGACCGTCGGCGACCTGGCCCGTGAGGGCGCGGCGCCGGATGTGGTGGTGGCCGACGTACGGATGCCGCCGACGCACACCGACGAGGGGGTGCGGGCGGCGGTGCAGCTGCGCAAGGAGCATCCGGGGATCGGTGTGCTGGTGCTCTCGCAGTACGTGGAGGAGCAGTACGCGACCGAGCTGCTCGCCGGCAGCAGCCGGGGGGTCGGCTATCTGCTGAAGGACCGGGTGGCCGAGGTCCGCGAGTTCGTGGACGCGGTCGTACGGGTGGCCAGGGGCGGCACCGCGCTGGACCCGGAGGTGGTGGCCCAGTTGCTCGGCCGGAGCCGTAAGCAGGACGTGCTGGTCGGCCTGACCCCTCGGGAGCGTGAGGTGCTGGGCCTGATGGCGGAGGGCCGGACGAATTCGGCGATCGCCAGGCAGCTGGTCGTGAGCGACGGCGCGGTGGAGAAGCACGTCAGCAACATCTTCCAGAAGCTGGGCCTGTCCCCGAGTGACGGAGATCACCGCAGGGTGCTGGCCGTGCTGACGTATCTCAACTCATGACCGCGGCCCCGGCTGGACCGGACGCCGCTGTCATATAGCAGGTTCTAGGGGTCCTAGTCCAAAAGACTGAGTTCAAATCGGCACAGACAGGGACGAAGACAGAGCGCCCGGGGGCGGAGAAAATATGGCAAATTGCCACAAGAGGGTGTCTCAAAAAGACGTCCACCATGCGAGCGGTCAAGGGAAGGCGACCCTTACCGACGTAGGGTGGCCCCTGGGTGTGCCGGTCGCGCCGGTCAGCCCCAGCAGCCGCCTCGAGGGAGGTCCAGTTCAGTGACCAGCCAGGTCAGTAGCCCAGCCGAGCAGGCCGACGAGGCTGACGACGCGAGTGACTCCGTCGTCGGCGAACAGCGCACCTTGCCAGGCACGTCCGACGCACCTGACACGGTCGGCGTGGACGGCGCCGTCGGCGTGGACGGCACCGTCGGCACCGTCGGCACGAAGGAAGTCCGCCGTCTGGACCGGGTGATCATCCGTTTCGCGGGTGACTCCGGTGACGGCATGCAGCTGACGGGTGACCGGTTCACCTCGGAGACGGCGTCGTTCGGGAACGACCTGTCGACGCTGCCGAACTTCCCCGCCGAGATCCGCGCGCCCGCAGGCACACTGCCGGGCGTCTCCTCGTTCCAGCTGCACTTCGCCGACCACGACATCCTCACCCCCGGCGACGCGCCGAACGTGCTGGTCGCGATGAACCCGGCCGCGCTCAAGGCGAACATCGCCGATGTGCCGCGCGGCGCCGACATCATCGTCAACACGGACGAGTTCACCAAGCGCCCCATGGCGAAGGTCGGCTATCTCACCTCGCCGCTGGAGGACGGGTCGCTGGAGGCGTACCAGCTCCACCCCGTCCCCCTGACGACGCTGACGATCGAGGCGCTGAAGGAGTTCGGGCTCTCCCGCAAGGAGGCCGAGCGTTCGAAGAACATGTTCGCGCTGGGTCTGCTGTCGTGGATGTACCACCGCCCGACCGAGGGCACGGAGCAGTTCCTGCGGACGAAGTTCGCGAAGAAGCCGAACATCGCCGAGGCCAATGTGGCGGCGTTCCGGGCGGGCTGGAACTTCGGTGAGACGACCGAGGACTTCGCCGTCTCCTACGAGGTCGCCCCCGCCACCAAGGCGTTCCCGACCGGTACTTACCGCAACATCTCCGGGAACCTGGCGCTGTCGTACGGGCTGATCGCCGCGTCCCACCAGGCTGATCTGCCGCTGTACCTCGGGTCGTACCCGATCACCCCGGCGTCCGACATCCTCCACGAGCTGTCGCGCCACAAGAACTTCGGCGTCCGCACCTTCCAGGCGGAGGACGAGATCGCCGCCATCGGCGCGGCGCTCGGCGCCTCCTTCGGCGGCTCCCTCGCCGTGACGACGACCTCCGGACCCGGTGTGGCCCTGAAGTCGGAGACGATCGGTCTGGCGGTGTCGCTGGAGCTGCCCCTGCTGGTGGTGGCGATCCAGCGCGGCGGGCCGTCGACGGGTCTGCCGACCAAGACCGAACAGGCCGACCTGCTCCAGGCGATGTACGGCCGCAACGGCGAGGCGCCGGTGCCGATCGTCGCCCCGCAGACCCCCGCGGACTGCTTCGACGCGGCCATCGAGGCCGCCCGGATCGCGATCACGTACCGCACACCGGTCTTCCTGCTCTCCGACGGCTACCTCGCCAACGGCTCCGAGCCCTGGCGGATCCCCGAGCAGGAGGAACTGCCGGACCTGGGCGTGCAGTTCGCGTCGGGACCGAACCACACGCTGGCCGACGGCACCGAGGTGTTCTGGCCGTACAAGCGTGACCCGCAGACTCTGGCCCGTCCGTGGGCCGTGCCCGGCACGCCCGGTCTCGAACACCGCATCGGCGGCATCGAGAAGCAGGACGGCACGGGCAACATCTCGTACGACCCGGCGAACCACGACTTCATGGTCCGCACCCGCCAGGCCAAGATCGACGGCATCCAGGTGCCGGACCTCGTCGTGGACGACCCGGACGGCGCGCGCACGCTGGTGCTGGGCTGGGGCTCCACGTACGGCCCGATCACCGCCGCCGTCCGCCGGCTGCGCACCAACGGCCACCCGATCGCGCAGGCGCACCTCCGCCACATCAACCCCTTCCCGCGGAATCTGGGCGAGGTGCTGAAGCGTTACGACAAGGTCGTGGTGCCGGAGATGAACCTGGGTCAGCTCGCCACGCTCCTGCGGGCGAAGTTCCTCATCGACGCGCACTCCTACAACCAGGTCAACGGCATGCCGTTCAAGGCAGAACTGCTCGCCACGGCTCTCAAGGAGGCCATCGATGCCTGAGGTCAACGAGCTGCTTTCCCTCGTCCCCAAGGCCGAGGCCAAGCAGTCCATGAAGGACTTCAAGTCCGACCAGGAGGTCCGCTGGTGCCCCGGCTGCGGCGACTACGCCGTGCTGGCCGCCGTGCAGGGCTTCATGCCGGACCTCGGGCTGGCCAAGGAGAACATCGTGTTCGTGTCCGGGATCGGCTGCTCCAGCCGCTTCCCGTACTACATGAACACCTACGGCATGCACTCCATCCACGGACGCGCGCCGGCCATCGCCACCGGGCTCGCGTCCTCGCGCCGCGATCTGTCCGTCTGGGTCGTCACCGGTGACGGCGACGCGCTGTCCATCGGCGGCAACCACCTGATCCACGCGCTGCGACGCAACGTCAACCTGAAGATCCTGCTGTTCAACAACCGGATCTACGGGCTGACGAAGGGCCAGTACTCGCCCACCTCCGAGGTCGGCAAGATCACCAAGTCGACGCCGATGGGTTCGCTGGACGCGCCCTTCAACCCGGTGTCGCTGGCGATCGGCGCCGAGGCGTCCTTCGTGGCCCGCACCGTCGACTCCGACCGCAAGCACCTCACGAGCGTGCTGCGCCAGGCGGCCGACCACCCGGGCACGGCGCTCGTGGAGATCTACCAGAACTGCAACATCTTCAACGACGGTGCCTTCGAGGCGCTGAAGGACAAGGACCGCGCCCTGGAGGCGGTCATCCGCCTGGAGCACGGTGAGCAGATCCGGTTCGGGGCCGACAACGCCAAGGGTGTCGTACGGGACCCGGCAACCGGCGATCTCGTCGTCGTACCGGTGACGGCGGACAACGAGCACCAGATCCTGGTGCACGACGCCCACGCCACCAGCCCCACCACGGCGTTCGCGCTCTCACGGCTCGCCGACCCGGACACGCTGCACCACACGCCGATCGGTGTGCTGCGCAGCGTCCAGCGACCGGTCTACGACACGCTGATGAACGACCAGCTCGACACCGCCGTCGAGCAGCACGGCAAGGGCGACCTGTCGCAGCTGCTCGCCGGCAACGACACGTGGACGGTCGTCGGCTGACACCGCCGACCCGTCCGTACATGCCGGGGCCCGGATCTCGTCCTCCACGAGATCCGGGCCTCGTCGTTGTCCCGGGCCTCGTCGTTGTCCCGGCGCGAAAGGCTGTCATGACCGTATGCCGATACGGACATGACAGCCCGGCCCGCCCGGCGCTACCTTCGTCGAACTGATGTGTGCGGTTCGGGAGGGCCAGTGCCAGTGCCAGAGAAGTCGGACGGCGAGCAGCGGGCGGGATTGCTGTACGGGATCGGCGCCTACGGCATGTGGGGTCTGGTCCCGCTCTTCTGGCCCCTGCTGAAGCCCTCCAGCGCGGTCGAGATCCTGGCCCACCGGATGGTCTGGTCGCTGGCCGTCGTCGTGATCGCGCTGCTCGTGGTGCGCCGGTGGGCGTGGATACGGGAGTTGCTGGGCCGGCCCCGCAAGCTCGGCCTGCTGGTGGTCGCCGCCACCGTGATCAGCGTCAACTGGGGCCTGTACATCTGGTCGGTGAACACCGGTCATGTCGTGGAGGCGTCCCTCGGTTACTTCATCAACCCCCTCGTCACCATCGCCATGGGCGTCCTGCTCCTCAAGGAGCGGCTGCGGCCCGCCCAGTGGGCGGCGGTCTCCGTCGGCCTGCTCGCCGTACTGGTACTGGCGATCGGTTACGGGCAGCCGCCCTGGATCTCGCTCACGCTGGCCTTCTCGTTCGCGACGTACGGCCTGGTGAAGAAGAAGGTCAACATCGGCGGTCTGGAGTCGCTGGCCGCCGAGACCGTGATCCTGTTCGTGCCCGCGCTCGGCTATCTGATCTGGCTCGGGGCCTCCGGGGACGCCACGTTCGGTCCGGAGGGGGCGGGGCACGCCGCGCTGCTGGCGGCCACCGGTGTGGTGACCGCCGTGCCGCTGGTCTGCTTCGGGGCGGCGGCGATACGGGTGCCGCTGTCGACGCTGGGGCTGTTGCAGTATCTGGCGCCGGTCTTCCAGTTCCTGCTCGGGATCCTGTACTTCCACGAGGCGATGCCGGCCGAGCGGTGGGCCGGCTTCGCGCTGGTGTGGGCGGCGCTGACGATCCTGACGTGGGACGCGCTGCGGACGGCCCGGCGTAACAGGGCGGCGGCGGAGGCACTGCGGCGGGCGGCGACCGAGGCGGCGTCGGCGTCGGCGTCGGCGTCGGAAGCCGAGGCGGAAGCCGCGATCCGTGCTCAGTCGCCGGACGGGGCCAAGGCGGTGGGCGGACGCGTGGAGTCGAGTACGTCCGGCGAGTGAGGACCGCGCGGCTTTCGGGGCCGTAGTCCCGCCGCCGTGACCATCAGCCCCAGCAGCACCATCACCACCGGCACCACCAGCGCCGCCCGGAAGGCGCCCAACTCCCCATCCGCGCCTGTCGTCGAGGCCAGGCCGTACACGGCCGTCACCGCCGAGATACCGATCGCCGAACCGAACTGGGTCGACGTGTACAGCAGCCCGCTCGCCAGCCCCTGCTCCTCCGGCGCGACACCGTCCGTCGCCGCGATGGACAGCGGCCCGTACGCCAGCGCGAACGCGACGCCGGTCAGGATCAGCGTCGGGGCCATCAGCCAGAACGACCAGTCCGCGCCGACCGGCAGGAACAGCGCGTACGCCACGGCCGCCGCCGCGAAACCGCCCAGTGCCACCCGTGTGTTGCCGAACCGGTTGACCAGGACGGGCGTGAGGGTCGGGGCGAGGATCGCGTCGAGGCCCATCAGGGCCAGCGCGAGCGAGGTCTCCAGCGACGACCAGCCGCGCAGCTCCTGAAGGTAGAGCGTCGCCATGAACTGGAAGCCGAAGAAGGACCCGAGGAACAGCATCGCGCTCAGATCCGCGCGGACCATCGACGCCTTGCGGAAGATCGCGAGCCGCACCAGCGGGGCGGCCGACCGGCGTTCGACGGCGACGAAGACGTACACCAGCAGCAGTCCGGCGGCGAACGCCCCCACCGTCAGCGGCCATCCTGAACCGCCGTGCTCCAGCCGTACGACGCCGGCGGCCAGCAGCATCATCGCGCCCGCCGCCGCGGCGGCTCCCGGCAGGTCGAAGCCGCTCGGCGTCTTCTCGGGTACCTCGGCGGCGGCCTCGGTACGCGGCAGCAGCCGGAACGCGGCGATCAGGATGGCGCCCGCGAGCAGCACGGGGGCGAAGAACACCCAGCGCCAGCCGATCTGTGTCAGCAGACCGCCGATGACCATGCCGAGCGAGAAGCCGCCGGCGGCCGTACCGGCGAAGACCAGCAGGGCGCGGTTGCGCTGCGGCCCCTCCTCGTAGGAGGTGGTGATGATCGACATCGCCGCCGGGGTCATGAAGGCGGCGGACACGCCGGTGACGAACCGGGCGACGAGCAGCATCCAGCCCTCGGTCGCGAAGCCGCCGAGGCCGGAGAAAAGCATGAAGACCGTGAGCCAGACGAGGAACATCCGGCGCCGTCCGAGCAGATCGGCGGCGCGCCCGCCGAGCAGGGTGAATCCGGCGTAGCCGAGGATGTACGCGCTGATCACCCAGGCCGCGGTGCCGGTCGACAGGCCGAGATCGGCCCGGATCGAGGGGATGGCGACGGCGAGCATGGCGATGTCGATGCCCTCAAGGAAGATCGTTCCACTCAGGACCAGCAGCAGTGCCCAGGCCCGTGCGGACAGGGCTGGGACCGCGGTGGCGGATGGCATGACTGTCTCCTCGGATCGGTTACCCACGCGAGGGTCGGTTCCCTCTTGTAACCGTCCCGATCCTGCGGCACCATCAGGTGCCATGGAAGAAGGCACTTTGAAGTCACCGAGGCACCCTGCGGGTACCGTGACCGCCGCCGCCACCACCGTTTCCGCAGCCGCCGTTTCCGCTGCCGCCGCGTCCGTCGCCGTCGGAGCCGCCGCAGTCGGAGCCGCCGCCGCGCGCTGCGACTACGGAGACGCGGACCCCTTCCAGTGGGACACCCGCGAGGACTGCGAGGTACGGCAGATCCTCGACCGGATCGGCGACAAGTGGTCGCTGCTGGTCATCGCCCTGCTCGACCTGAACACGCTGCGCTTCACCGAGCTGCGCCGGGAGATCGACGGCATCAGCCAGCGCATGCTGACGGTGACGCTGCGGCAGTTGGAGCGCGACGGCCTCGTGAAGCGCACGGTGCATCCGGTGGTGCCGCCGCGCGTGGAGTACCAACTGACGCCGATGGGGCGGACGTTGCACACGACGATCAACGCGCTGGTGGTCTGGACCGAGGAGCACCAGAACCAGATCGCGTCGGCGCGCGAGGACTACGACCGGCGCGCGGCGGAGGCGGCGGAAGCGCTCTGACGGATCGGTGTGGTCGATGTGATCGGCGTGTTCGCCGGGTGCGATGACGGGCGGGCGCTACGACTGGTCCCATGACCCTGCACTGGAAACTCGTCATCGATACGACCGATCCGCACAGCCAGGCCGACTTCTGGGCCGGGGCCCTGGGTTACGAGGTCGAGGACAACAGCCCGTTGATCGAGCGGCTGCTGGGCATCGGAGCCGTACCGATCGAGCAGACGGTCGATTCGCACGGCCGCCGGGCGTGGCTCGATCTCACCGCCGTCCGCCATCCGGACGACCCCTTCGACCCGGACACGGGCGAGGGCGCCGGCAGGCGCATCCTCTTCCAGCGCGTACCGGAGACGAAGGCCGGCAAGAACCGCGTCCACCTCGACGTACACGCGCCGGAGGGACGGCGCGCGGTGGAGGTGGCCAGGCTGGAGGGGCTGGGCGCGACGGCTCTGTACGAGGCGAACGAGCCCGGGGGTGTGTGGGTGACAATGACGGACCCGGAGGGCAACGAGTTCCGCGTGCAGTAGGAACGCCCGGTCCCGGGTGCCTCAGGGGGCGCCCGGCGCCGGCAGGCGCAGCGTCCACTCCCGCTGTTCGGCGGTGTCCGGGACCGCGAGACCGCGGGCCTTCTCAAGGGCGGCCCACGCGGTGTCCTGGTCGGTGCCGCCCAGGATCAGCAGGGCGGCCGCCAGGAGTGAGGCGCGGCCTATGCCGGCCCGGCAGTGGGTGCCCACATGCGCGCCGTCCGCGAGTCGGGCGGCCAGTTCGCGCAGCGTCGGGAGAATCGCGGCCAGGTCCGGCGGGGTCGTGCGGTCGGGGATGGGGACGGAGACGAAGCGCAGGCCGGCCGCGCCGGCCGCTCGTTCCTCGTCGGACAGACCCAACTCGTCGCGTTCGGCCGCTGTGAGCGCGCAGACCAGGACATCGACGCCCGCGTCGCGCAGGCCCCGCATCTCGTCGTCCAACCAGTCGGCTCCCCGAGGTTTGGCCATGGTGCTCAGACGTCCGGGGCCGGGCAGGTCGACGGTGAACAGCGTGGGTCGCATGTCAGCAGCATAAGTATCCGTAAGTCGAACACGCGTGTCCGATTCCCGCCCTTGACGCTGAGTCAAGCGTGCATTGACCATCAGCACGCATCATGCGCACCACCTTCCGTCAGTCCCCATACGGAATCCGGAGCCCCCACCCATGAAGCTCAGATCGCTCTCCGTTCCCGCCCGTACCGTCCTCGTCAGCGCGCTCGCGATCGGCGGGCTGCTCGCGTCCGTCGCTCCCGCCGCGACGGCGTCACCGGCCCCCGCCACCACCACGGCGACGTCGAAGGCGCTCGCCGCCCCCGACATATCCCTCGCCAACGTGAAGGCGCACCTCACCCAGTTCTCCTCGATAGCCGCCGCCAACGGCGGCAACCGCGCCCACGGCCGCCCCGGCTATCTGGCGTCGGTCAACTACGTGAAGGGCAAGCTGGACGCGGCCGGGTTCACCACCTCCGTACAGCAGTTCACCTCCGGCGGGCGCGTCGGCTACAACCTGATAGCCGACTGGCCCGGCGGCGACCCCAACCAGGTCCTGATGGCCGGAGCCCACCTCGACTCGGTGACCTCGGGCGCCGGGATCAACGACAACGGGTCCGGCTCGGCCGCCGTACTGGAGACCGCGCTCGCGGTGTCCAGGGCCGGGCTCCAGCCGACGAAGCATCTGCGGTTCGGCTGGTGGGGCGCGGAGGAGCTGGGGCTCGTCGGCTCCCGCTACTACGCGAACAACCTGCCGACCGCCGAGCGCGCGAAGCTCGACGGCTATCTCAACTTCGACATGATCGGCTCGTCGAACGCCGGTTACTTCGTCTACGACGACGACCCGGCCATCGAGCAGACCTTCAAGACCTACTTCGCCGGACTGGGCGTCCCGACGGAGATCGAGACCGAGGGCGACGGCCGCTCGGACCACGCCTCCTTCATGAGCATCGGCGTACCGGTCGGCGGGCTGTTCACCGGCGCCGGGCGTACGAAGACGAGTGCCCAGGTCCAGAAGTGGGGCGGCACGGCCGGCCAGGCCTTCGACCGCTGCTACCACTCGTCGTGCGACACGACGGCGAGCATCAACGACACGGCGCTGGACCGCAACAGCGATGCCGTCGCCTACGCGATCTGGGAGCTGGGGACCTGACCCCTCGTAGCATCGTCAGCCGCTGAAGTCGTTGAAGTCGCTAAAGCCGCTGAAGTCGCTGACCCGCTGACCTCACGCACTGATGTCCTTCGCCGTGAAACGCGCCCAGGCCGCCGAGCCGAACACGGCCGCGTACACGCCCTGCAGGCCGAGATTCTTCAGCACGTCGTCCCAGTAGAACGGCTCGCGGAGCAGATCGGCGAAGGACAGCCAGTAGTGCGGGAAGAGATACGGGTGGATCCCGTGCAGCTGCGGGATCGTGTCCAGGATCTGCACCGTGATCACCAGCCCGACCGTCGTCGCCATGGCCGCGATACCGCTGCTGGTGAGGGTCGAGACGAACAGGCCGAGCGCCGCGAGCCCGATCAGTGAGGCGGCGACGACCAGCGCGATCAGCAGCGCCCTGACCAGCCCGTCGCCGAACGAGATGCGTGTGCCGGAGATGGTCGTGACCTCGCCGAGCGGGAAGAGCAGCGCCCCCACGATCAGCGCGGAGACCGCCACCGCCAGGGTCGCGGCCAGGCAGAACACCAGCGTCGCGGCGTACTTGACCAGCAGGAGCCGGGTCCGGCCCGCCGGTGCGACCAGCAGATAGCGCAGGGTGCCCGCGTTCGCCTCGCCCGCGACCGCGTCGCCCGCGATGACGCCGACCGCCATCGGGAGGAAGACCGGCAGCGTCGCGGCGAGCGCGGCGAAGACCAGGAACAGCCCGTTGTTGGTGATCTGCGTCAGGAAGGCCGGGCCGCCCCCTCCCCCGCCGGGCCCGACGGAGCCGCCGTCGCTCGTCTCTATCTTGATGGCGATGCCGATCAGGACCGGTACGGCGGCCAGCACGCCCAGCAGCGCGAGGGTGCGCCAGCGGCGGAAGGTCGTGGTCAGCTCGGAGCGGAGGAGCCCGAGCGTCCAGAGCGGCGATACGGGACGGGCCCCGGCGCCGCCCGGAGCCGTACCCGCCTCCGTACTGACGTCCTCAACCTTCACGTCCTCAGCCCGCGACATCGAATCCCTCCCCGGTCAGCGCCACGAACGCGTCCTCCAGCGACGCCCGTTCGACCCCGAAGGCCCGCACGCGCACCCCCGCCCGTACGAGCCCCGCGTTGAGGTCGGCCGGCTCGGCCGGATCCCCCTCGCCGGACACCGGCAGCTCCCCGCTCACCCGGTCCCCGGCCACCGTCACATCGGTGACGCCCAGCTCCTTCAGCACCCGCGCCGCGTCCGCCGGATCGGGCGTCGTGACCGCCAGCCGCCCCCGGGTGCCGGCCGCCAGCTCGGGGACCGTGCCCTGGGTCAGCAGCCGCCCGCGCGCCATCACGGCGGCGTGCGTGCAGACCTGCTCGATCTCGTCCAGCAGATGTGAGGAGAGGAAGACCGTCGTGCCCTCCCGCGCCAGCTCGCGCACGAGCGCCCTGATCTCGCGCATGCCCTGCGGGTCGAGGCCGTTCGTCGGCTCGTCGAGCACCAGGAGCTTTCGCGGCTGGAGCAGTGCGGCGGCGAGCGCGAGCCGCTGCTTCATACCGAGCGAGTACGCCTTCGCCTTCTTGCCGCCCGCCGCCGTGAGCCCGACGCGCTCCAGCGCCCCGGCCACCCGGGCCCGCCGGGTGCGCGGATCGGCGGTCGGGTCGGCGGAGTCGTACCGCAGGAGATTGTCGCGGCCGTTCAAGTACCCGTACAGCGCGGGGCCTTCGATCAGCGCGCCCACCTGCGGCAGTACGGCCCTGGCGGCGCGCGGCATGGCGCGGCCGAGGACCGACGCGGTGCCCGCGGTCGGTTCTATGAGGCCCATCAGCATGCGGATGGTGGTGGTCTTGCCGGAGCCGTTGGGGCCGAGGAAGCCGAAGACGCTGCCGGCCGGTACGGCGAGGTCGAGACGGTCGACCGCGAGCTGCCCGCCCCGGTAGCGCTTGGTGAGCCCGTGTGTCTCTATGA
Organism: Streptomyces sp. NPDC057137; assembly: GCF_042670825.1. Taxonomy (NCBI): domain Bacteria; kingdom Bacillati; phylum Actinomycetota; class Actinomycetes; order Kitasatosporales; family Streptomycetaceae; genus Streptomyces; species Streptomyces sp. NPDC057137. The sequence continues at coordinate 146,463 of NZ_JBHUUW010000006.1, forward strand.
CGACGGTCATCCCGCGCCCATCCCTTCTCCCGCCCCATGTACTCCGGTGCGTCCGCGGACAGCGGTCCGCCCCGCCGTACGGAGCGTACGACGGGGCGGGCCACCTGTGCGTGGTGCTTCGCGCTACTTCGCCTCGTTGGCCGCCTTCACCAGCGCGTCCTTGGTGACCGCGCCGACGAAGACCTTGCCGTCGTCCGTCATCAGGGCGTTCACCAGGCGCGTCTTGAAGACCGTGCCCGAACCGAACTTCCCGTCGACCTTGTCGCCCAGCGCGTTCATGAACTGCTCCGCCTGGGCGGGCATGTCCTTCGACACGGCGCCCGGTCCCTTGGCGCCGGTGTCGAGCTGGACCACGGTGGTCCAGCCCTCGCCGATGACGTTCGGCTCCGTCCCGAGGTCCTTGGCGTCCTTGGGCGCCTTGTGGGCCTGGTCCTTGCCCGCGGCCTTCGACTCGTCGGCCTCCGTCACCTTCGCGCCCTTGGGGGGCGAGAAGTCGAAGGTGGACGCGGCCGGCTTCGAGAAGTCGACCTTGGTGAAGCCGACGTCGATCGCGGCCTTGCCACCGCTGCTCGGCTGGAGCGTGAACTTCAGCGGCGTACCGGTCTCGGAGTCGACCGCCACCTTGACGGAGCCGACCGTCGAGCCGTCCTGCTTGGGCTTGATCAGCAGCTGGTAGGCGTCACGGCCCGCGATCCGCGCCGTGCCGTCGACGGTCACCGAGGTGGTGTCGCCCGCGGCCTTCAGTGCCTCCTTGGCGAAGTCCTGGGGCGTGGCGGGCAGGTCCTTCGGCGCGACCTGGTCCTTGCCCTTCTCGCCCTTCTCGCCCTTCTCGCCCTTTTCCGAGCCCTTCGCGTCCGCAGGCGCCTTGGCGTGGTACGCCTCGTTGGAGGCGCTGTCGTACGCCCACACCTCGTCGCCGTTGCGGATCAGGCTGTACTCGGCGGCGCTGTCGAGGATCGACACGCGCTGCTTGTCGGGTCCGTCGGCGGCGACGCGCAGCGTGTGCTCGCCGGTGGCCAGCTCCATCAGCCGGCCGGTCGGCTCCGCGGCCGAACCGCCGTCCTTGTCGCCGTCGGCTCCGCCCTTCGGCGCGAGCGCTCCGGCGGCCGAACCACCGAGGTCGCCGAGGCTCCCCAGCGACGGGATACCGAGGTCCGTGGTGATCTTGACCGTGCCGGACAGCTGTTCGGTGTCGGACGCGGCGATCTTCTCGATCAGCTTCTCCGCGCTGATCTTCGGCAGGTCCGGATCGCCCGACGCGGCGAGAGCCGGGACGAGGCCGATGGTGGCCGCCGCGATTCCCGCGACCGCGACCGGGACGACATAGCGCGCCGCTCTGCGACGGCCCGCCGGAACATCCCCGGTCTCGCCGGTCTCGCCGGTGATCTGTGCGCTGTCGTTCGGTGCCATGTGTGCCCTACCTCCGTGGTCGGCGGCTTCCGTCCCTTGCACTCGTCCACCCCTTGCCGCCATTCTCACTCGAATTGGTCCGGGGTGGTGCTCTCCATAAGACCAAATCGGCTAATCGGAAGCGTCACCCCGCAGAGGCAACCTCGCGTACTGCTCTGGGATGACAGTCGCCGCCGCCAACTCCCCCATCCAGTAGGGGACGGGGGAATCCGGCCTCGGGGACGACGCGACAGGACTCGAACGGGCGTCGAACGGGCGCCGAAGGGGCGTCAACGGGGCATCGACGGAGACGCCGACGGGACGTCAACAGGACCTCAACGGGCGGGATCAGCCCGCCCGGTGGACCACCGCGTCGCACAGCTCCAGCAGCGCGGACTTCGCGTAGCACTCCGGCAGCGGCGCCAGCGCCGCCCGCGCCTCCTCGGCGTACCGGACGGTGTCCCGCCGTGCCTGCTCCAGCGCCGGGTGGGCGCGCAGCCTGCGCAGCGCCTCCCCGTGCCGGGCGTCGTCCGTCAGGTCGCCGTCCAGCAGCTCCACCAGCTCGATGTCCTCCGGGCGGCCGTGCGCCTGCGCCTGGGCGCGCAGCAGCAGCACCGGCAGCGTGGGGATGCCCTCGCGGAGGTCGGTGCCGGGGGTCTTGCCGGACTCGTGGGAGTCGCTGGCGATGTCCAGGACGTCGTCGGCGAGCTGGAAGGCGACGCCGAGCCGCTCGCCGTACTGGGTGAGGATGTCGATGACCGTCTCGTCCGCGCCGGACGTCAGCGCGCCGAAGCGGCCGGACACGGCGAACAGCGCGCCGGTCTTGCCGGCGAGCACGTCGAGGTAGTGGCCGACCGGGTCGCGCCCGTCGCGCGGTCCGGCCGTCTCCAGGATCTGACCCGTCACCAGCCGCTCGAACGCCTCGGCCTGGATCCGTACGGCCTCGGGGCCGAGGTCCGCCAGGATGTACGAGGCGCGCGCGAAGAGGAAGTCGCCGGTGAGGACCGCGACGGAGTTGCCCCAGCGGCTGTTGGCGCTGTCCACACCTCGGCGTACGTCCGCCTCGTCCATCACGTCGTCGTGGTAGAGCGTCGCCAGGTGGGTCAGCTCGACGACCACGGCGGCCGGGACGATCCCCGGGGCGTACGGGTCACCGAACTGGGCCGCCAGCATCACGACCAGCGGCCGGAACCGCTTGCCGCCGGCGCGCACCAGATGCTGCGCCGCTTCCGTGATGAAAGGGACCTCGCTCTTGGTGGCTTCGAGGAGACCCGCCTCCACGGCCGACAATCCGCTCAGGACATCGGCTTCAAGAGCCGGGTCCCGCACGCTCAGCCCGAACGGCCCGACGACGGTCACGAGGGGTACTCCTGTCTGCTGACGATCACATGGATTGTCGATGTGTCGCTGCTGTCATTCAAGTCAGCGTATCCGGTCGAGTTTCGATCACCATGGGCGCCTTCCCGGCTCCGCCCGTATGTTCGTGATCAGTAAATACGACCCGAACTGACCCCGTTTGTCCGCACCCCTGCCCGTTCGGGCTACCGCCGGTACGGTGCCCCAACACCCCACCACACTCAGGCCCTTTCGGTCATTGCGCGCTTTTCACCACTGCCGCCGCTGGGCAACACCGACGTAACGTGTCCAGCATCGATCCGGAAAGCGAGGCAGCACCGATGCCCGAGCAGAGCCCGCTCGAACTGGCCGAGGGTGACCCCTTCGGTCCGCACAACCTCCCGTACGGCGTCTTCACCACGGCCGACGAGCCCGAGCGCCGTCGGCTCGGGGTCCGTGTCGGCGGCCATGTGCTCGACGCGGGAGCCGCCGCGCACGCGCTGGGCTCCCCGTACGCCGCGCTGCTGGACCGGCCAAGTCTCAACCCGCTGATGGCCGCGGGACGCACCGCCTGGCGCGATGTCCGCCGGGCCCTCACCGCCTGGGTCACGGTGCCCGCCCACCGCCCGGACATAGAGCCCCTGCTGCACCCGCTCGGCTCGGTCACGATGCATCTGCCGTACGAGGTCGCCGACTATGTCGACTTCTACGCGAGCGAGCACCACGCCACCAACGTGGGCCGGATCTTCCGCCCCGACGGTGACGCGCTGACCCCCAACTGGAAGCATCTGCCGATCGGTTACCACGGCAGGGCGGGCACGATCGTCGTCTCGGGTACGGACGTGACGCGCCCGTCCGGGCAGCGCAAGGGGCCCGCCGACCCGGCGCCCGTCTTCGGGCCCTCCGTCAAGCTCGACATCGAGGCGGAGGTCGGCTTTGTCGTCGGCACGCCCTCGCGGCAGGGCAGCCCGGTGGAGCTGGCGTCCTTCCGTGACCATGTCTTCGGCCTCTCCCTGCTCAACGACTGGTCGGCGCGGGACATCCAGGCCTGGGAGTACGTTCCGCTCGGCCCGTTCCTCGGCAAGTCCTTCGCCACGTCCGTCGCCGCCTGGGTGACCCCGCTGGAGGCTCTGGACGCGGCCCGCGTGGCGCCCCCGGCCCGTACCGACGGCCTGCTCCCCTATCTGGACGACGCGGACGACGAGGAGCCGGGCGGCTTCGACCTGCGGATCTCCGTATCCCTCAACGGACAGGTGATCTCCGAACCGCCGTTCTCCACGATGTACTGGACGGCGGCGCAGCAGCTGACCCATATGACGGTCAACGGCGCCTCGCTCCGTACGGGCGACCTGTACGGCTCCGGCACCGTCAGCGGCGCCCGGCGCGAGGAGCGCGGCTCCCTCCTCGAACTCACCTGGAACGGCACGGAACCCCTCGAACTGCCCGCCGGCAAGCGGACGTTCCTGGAGGACGACGACGAGGTCACCCTGACAGCCTGGGCCCCGGGCCCGGACGGCACCCGCGTCGGCCTCGGCGAGGTGACGGGCCGGATCGTCGCGGGATGAGCACGGCACGACCGTTCAGGCGACCGCTCCTCCTACTGGGCGTACTGCTGCTCGTCCTGCTGACGGCGCTCGCCCTCAGGGGCCGTGGGGACGAGCCCGGTTACGCGGAGGGCTATGCCTTCGGCCGGGACAAGGGCCCTCGCGGCCATCTGGGCGGGGCCGACGCGTCCGACACGGGGGCCGCCCAGTCCGAGTGCGGCGAGCACGCGGAGACCGACGGCGTCACGACGAACGACGTCTGGATGGCCGGCTGCGTGGACGGCGCACTCGGACTCCCGAAGACACCCCCGGACTCCTGAGCCGGGCATCCCGCTCAGGCGACGGTGATATCGCGCGGGATGTCCGGCTTGTTGACGCAGCCCAGCTCCGCACTCAGCTTCCGGGCGAACGCTGAGGCCGTCTTCTGCCGGAGGGTTTCGTCGAACTTCGGCATTCCCTTGCCCCAGACCGACACTCCCAGCGGAAGATCCTTCTCCTGCTGCTTGTGCGCGCCCGGAACCTCGCACGGGAAGACGAGTTCGAGCCTGCGGCCCTCCCGTACGGTCGCTGTTACGTCACCTGCAGTACCGCGCCACTCGTATGACTCATTTCCGCCATTGACAGGAAACGACGTCCAGCGCACCTCCGAGGTAAAACGCTTACCATAATCCGAGATCGATATCCGACACGGCGATTCTCCACCCATATGCGCAAAACTCTCGGGCTCCCAGGCACGAGCCTTTGAAGTCAGCGCGGCCGTCAGATCCTCGACCGGATAGCTCTCGTCTTCGATCTGCAACTGACCTTCGCCCATCTGATCCTCAAGGGCATCGATATTCTTGGCCCCGAAGAGCTCATTGCAAGTACTCCAGCCGATGCTGCCCTTCTCTCGCTTGGGTGGCTCGCTTGAACATCCGGCCACGAGCAGGACCATGACTATGCCGCACCCAACCGGCCACAGGCGAACCGTCTTCATCATCAGCTCACCTTCTCCGCGTCGCCAATAATATCCTTACCGTCCCTGTAGGATCCTTCAAAAACCGCGGCCAGGGCTCTTTTCTCGGTCAAGTCCATTCCAGCGGAATCGGCATATCTGAGCACAGGGTTCAATGCCGCAGCCTCGGCGATCTCTTCGTGAGTCTGAACCTCTCGCAGAGCTTCGGGGTCATTCTTGAACTCGTTGTCCTTGAGATACTGAAGCGTGTGGTTTCCATAAGCGGTATTGACCGCCTCCCCACCCGTCTCCATCAGCAGAGGGACTGCGGTCGCAACCACGACACCCGCAGCGGGCCCCACAACGAGCGCGCTTCCGACTCCGACCACGCCGGCCACTCCGGCACCCACACCGAACTTCCGCCATTCACCCTTCTGCTCTTCGAGCAGATCCTTCTCTTCCTCCGTGCCTTTGAACTCCTCGCGAATAAAATGAGAGCGGGATTCGTCGAGAATGCCGTGCACCTTGGCCGCATTTTGAGTGAAAGCTGTCCCGGAGTCACGGTCCCCTTCGAATGCGGCGAACCCGCTGGCCGTGAAGACCTGCTGCGCGGAGGAGAGTGCCTTGTATCCCTCTTCGTCTCCTGCGGCCACCATCATGAAGTTACGGGCGGCCTTTTCCCCGAAGTCCGTCCGTTCGGACCCGTCACTGCTGTTGGCGAACAGCGCACCACGCCCCAGCTCGTCCCCGGCCCCACCGAAGTTGTTCGTGGAGTAGTTCAGGTCGTCGATGTACGCGGCTCCCATACGACCGAGACTGTCCTTCATCACGTCACGCGGTTGGGCATCCGAGTCCGCACCGTAGACCTCGATGACCCTCTTCATGATCGCGGCCGTGTCCTCGTCCCGGCGCAGCACAGGGTTTGCGGCGTCCCAGGCATGGCCGGTCGTGGCTGCTTCCAGTGCGTGACCCAGCGCGTCCGGGCCTCCGTTGGTGACCTTCTCGTCGGATCCGGAACCTACGGGCTGAAGAGAGTCAGGCGGCCACTCGAAGTCCTTCTTGGTCAGTTCATCGAAGTAGTTGTAGTCGAGCGACTTGTCCTTGTTGACGGAGCCGTCCTCGTTGTAGACGGTCGGGCTCTCGTCGGAGAAGAACTTCTTTGCCGCGTCCGGGCTGTGCCCCAGCGCTTCCATGACACTGGTCAGCGGATCGTATCCGGCACCGGTCTTTCCCGACGGGTTGAAGCCGTAGTCGAGATCTCCTGCCGTCAGCGGCTTGTTCGACATGAAGCGGTTGGGATCGTTGTGATGTGTCTGGACTATATGCTCGGCGATGGGATTGATGAAGCGCGCATCGTAGTTTCCGTACCTGAGCAGGCCGCCGAGGACCTGGTATCCGTATGGGGATACCGGCCCACCCCGGGCGAGTTCGAGGCGCTGATTTCCAAGTTCACGGAACTCTTTCTGCCAACTCGCAGGCAGATGGGATTTGTTGTCCGGGTCGGTGGCCGACGCCAGGGCGGTGCCCATGTTGCGCTGGAGTTCCTTGGTCAGTTCGAGCCGTGACTTGTCGTCCCCCACGGTGCCGGCCAGCGACATCTCCGCGTAGAACTCAAGAGTCTTCTTCGGCCCGCCGAGCGTCTGGTAGAAGGCGGTCGAGAAGTCGGAGTCCTTCGCGTTGTACTTCATGATGGCGTTGAACTCAGCGAGCTGCTTCTCGCTCGTCTTCGTGCCGAGCTGGGCCAGTTCACCCGCCCGCTCCTGCTGGGCGTCGTCCAGCGACGAGTACGACTTTGTGGCCGAAGTTGTTCGGGTCGCTGTCGGCCTCTGCGTGGGCGTCGGTGAACTCTTTTGCCGTCTTCGCCACGAACCCCCGTGTCACCTGCGCATTGCTCCCGGACCACCGAGCGGAATCCGACTTCGCCAACAGCCCGGATTTGGCATCACCCGCAAGAGTCTTGAGGTGGGCGACGGTCTTCTGCCAGTCCGAGACCGCTGCGCCGAGCTTGCCGAGGTCGACCTCGGCCACATCCAGGAAGGTAAGGCTGCCCACCACGAATCTCCCTACTTGAAGTACTCGTTGATCCGTGACACGGGTACTGCGGAACCGTCATCGGTCCGGAGCGACGCCCGGATCTGCTCTTCATCCCTGGCATGTGACGCCTTGGTGTAGTCGAGATGATTGGAGATGTGGGCGCAGGCCTGAAGCAGTGTCTTCAACTGAGCGCTCCAGGTCTCCACCGTTGTCTCCAAGGCCGGGCCCAGGGCGAAGTTGTGGCTCTTGAGTGAGGCGGCGGCCTGCATGGTGGTGCCTGCGCCGTCCTTGTTCATGCCCGCACCAGCGATGTCCGCCTGCTTCCCGAGGTGGTCATGCAGCTTGAATGCCTCGTTGCCCACGGCGCCCAGGTCGTCCTGGTTGACGACCAGATCACCCTGCACGCCACTCGGGTTGCCCCCGCCGCCCCCTGGGTCCGCCGGCAACTGGTTGAGCTGCATGCCCTGCTTCTCGGCCGCCTCAGCCTTCAGTTGATCCCACTCGCCCCACGGCATCCAGCGATCCCTTCCCCCATGGACACGGCTACTCCTGCCAGCTCACTGTGTGTTGACAAGTTATCAACTCACCGGAGCCCTGGTCCGGGCGGCAGGTAGGCAGGCAGGCACAGCAGGGGGCCCGGCACCTTGGTGAACGAGGTGCCGGGCCCCTTGCAACGCGTACCGGAACTACCGCACGAAGACGCCCGCCTGGCTTGCCAGGTCCAGGAAGTACTGGGGCGCGAGGCCCAGTACCAGGGTGACCGCGACGCCCACCCCGATCGTCGTCATCGTCAGTGGCGAGGGCACGGCGACCGTGGGGCCGTCCGCCTTCGGCTCGCTGAAGAACATCAGCACGATGACCCGGATGTAGAAGAACGCGGCGATCGCCGACGAGATCACACCGACCACGACCAGCGAACCGGCCCCGCCGTCCGCCGCCGCCTTGAAGACGGCGAACTTGCCGGAGAAGCCCGAGGTCAGCGGAATGCCGGCGAAGGCGAGCAGGAAGATCGCGAAGACCGCGGCCACCAGTGGTGAACGCCGGCCGAGCCCCGCCCACTTGGACAGGTGCGTGGCCTCGCCGCCCGCGTCGCGCACCAGTGTGACGACGGCGAACGCGCCGACCGTCACGAAGGAGTACGCCGCCAGATAGAAGAGGACGGAGGAGATGCCCTCGTCGTTCATCGCGATGACACCGGCCAGGATGAAGCCCGCGTGCGCGATCGACGAGTACGCCAGGAGGCGCTTGATGTCCGTCTGGGTGATGGCGACGATCGCGCCGAACAGCATCGTGGCGATCGCGACACCGAACATGACCGGCCGGTAGTCCCAGCGCAGGCCCGGCAGGACGACGTAGAGCAGCCGCAGCAGCGCGCCGAACGCGGCCACCTTCGTCGCGGCGGCCATGAAGCCGGTGACCGGCGTGGGCGCGCCCTGGTAGACGTCCGGGGTCCACATGTGGAACGGCACCGCGCCGACCTTGAAGAGCAGGCCCATGAGGATCATCGCGGCGCCGATGAGCAGCAGCGCGTCGTTGCCCATGGTGTCCGCGAGGACCGGGTCGACGGTGCCGACCGAGCCGTCGACGACGGCGGCGATGCGCGCGTACGTCACCGAGCCCGCGTAGCCGTACAGCAGTGCGATGCCGAAGAGCAGGAACGCGGAGGAGAAGGCGCCGAGGAGGAAGTACTTCACCGCGGCCTCCTGCGACATGAGCCGCTTGCGGCGGGCCAGGGCGCAGAGGAGGTAGAGCGGGAGGGAGAAGACCTCCAGCGCGATGAAAAGCGTCAGCAGGTCGTTGGCGGCGGGGAAGACCAGCATGCCCGCCACCGCGAACAGCATGATCGGGAAGACCTCGGTGGTGGTGAACCCGGCCTTGACGGCCGCCTTCTCGCTCTCGCTGCCGGGCACCGAGGCGCCCTGGGCGGCGAACGAGTCGATGCGGGTGCCGTGGCTCTCCGGGTCGAGCCTGCGCTCGGCGAAGGTGAACACGGCGACGACCGACGTCAGGAGGATGACGCCCTGCAGGAACAACGCGGGGCCGTCCACCGCGATCGCGCCCATGGCCGCGAGGTGCGCCTTGGTGCTGCCGTAGCCGCCCGCCGCCAGGGCGACCACCGCGGCGAACGCGGCGGCCAGGGCGACGACCGAGAGGAAGAGCTGCGCGTAGTAGCGCCCCTTCCGGGGGACGAAGGCCTCAAGGAGGATGCCGACGACCGCGGCGCCCAGCACGATCAGCACCGGAGCCAGTTGCGCGTATTCGATCTTGGGGGCCTGGATCTTGTCGATCCCCTGGGCCGCCGTCGTTGTCCACAGGCTGTGGACAGCTGTCGCACTCACGGGGCTGCCTCCACCTCGGGCTTGGGGTCGGTCTTATGGACGTCACTCATGGTGTGCTCCACCGCCGGGTTCACGATGTCGGTCAGCGGCTTCGGGTAGACGCCCAGGAAGAGAAGGAGCGCGATCAGCGGGGTGACGACCGCCAGCTCACGGAGCTTCAGGTCCGGCATGTGGCGGACCGACTCGTTCACCGGGCCCGTCATCGTGCGCTGGTAGAGGACCAGGACGTAGAGCGCGGCGAGCACGATACCGATGGTCGCGATGATGCCGATCACCGGATATCTGCTGAACGTGCCGACCAGGACCAGGAATTCACTCACGAACGGGGCGAGCCCCGGTAGCGAGAGGGTCGCCAGACCACCGATCAGGAACGTGCCGGCCAGGACGGGCGCGACCTTCTGCACCCCGCCGTAGTCCGAGATGAGCCGCGAACCGCGCCGCGAGATCAGGAAGCCCGCGACCAGCAGCAGCGCGGCCGTCGAGATTCCGTGGTTGATCATGTAGAGCGTCGCGCCCGACTGGCCCTGGCTGGTCATCGCGAAGATGCCCATGATGATGAAGCCGAAGTGCGAGATCGACGCATAGGCGATGAGCCGCTTGATGTCACGCTGGCCGACCGCGAGCAGCGCCCCGTAGATGATGCTGATCAGCGCCAGCACCAGGACCACGGGGGTGGCCCACTTGGACGCCTCCGGGAAGAGCTGGAGGCAGAAGCGCAGCATCGCGAACGTGCCGACCTTGTCGACCACCGCGGTGATCAGGACGGCGACGGGCGCGGTGGCCTCGCCCATGGCGTTGGGCAGCCAGGTGTGCACCGGCCACAGCGGCGCCTTGATGGCGAAGGCGAAGAAGAAGCCCAGGAAGAGCCACCTCTCCATGCCCGTCGACATGTCCAGCGTGCCGTTGGCCCTGGCCTCGGCGATCTCGGCCAGCGAGAACGTCCCCGTCTGCGTGAACAGACCGATGACGGCGGCCAGCATGATCAGGCCGCCGGCCAGGTTGTAGAGGAGGAACTTCACGGCCGCGTACGACCGCTGGGTGGCTCCGGCCTCGTCGCCGCCCGCGTGGGCCCGGTCCCCGAAGCCGCCGATGAGGAAGTACACCGGGATGAGCATGGCTTCGAACAGGATGTAGAAGAGGAAGACGTCGGTGGCCTCGAAGGAGAGGATCACCATCGCCTCGACCATCAGGATCAGGGCGAAGAAGCCCTGCGTCGGCCGCCAGCGGGAGCTTTTCGTCTCCAGCGGGTCGGCGTCGTGCCAGCCCGCGGCGATGACGAAGGGGATCAGCAGGGCGGTGAGCGCCATCAGCGCCACGCCGATGCCGTCCACGCCCAGTTCGTATCTGACCCCGAAGTCGGAGATCCAGGCGTGGGACTCCGTCAGCTGGTAGCGGTCGCCACCGGGTTCGAAGCGGACCAGCGCGATCGCCGCCAGTACGAGCGTGGCGAGCGAGAAGGCCAGCGCGATCCACTTGGCGGCGGTGCGCCGGGCGGCCGGAACGGCCGCCGTGACGATCGCGCCGATCGCCGGGACGGCTGCCGTCGCCGTCAGAAGGGGGAACGACATTTGATTACACCGCCCTCATCAGCAGGGTCGCGGCGATGAGCACTGCCGTACCTCCGAACATCGAGACCGCGTAGGAGCGGGCGTAGCCGTTCTGCAGCTTGCGCAGCCGGCCGGAGAGCCCGCCGAACGACGCCGCGGTGCCGTTGACGACACCGTCGACCAGGGTGTGGTCGACGTACACGAGCGAGCGGGTGAGGTGCTCGCCGCCGCGGACCAGGACCACATGGTTGAAGTCGTCCTGGAGGAGATCGCGGCGGGCGGCGCGGGTGACCAGCGAGCCGCGCGGCGCGCTGACCGGCACCGGCTTGCGGCCGTACTGGAGATACGCGACACCGACGCCGATGAGCAGCACCACGACCGTGCAGGTGGTGACGGCCGCCGCGCTGATCGGCGGGTGGCCGTGCTCGAACTGGGTGACCGGCTCAAGCCACTTCACGAACGACTCGTCGATCGAGAAGAGACCGCCCGCGAAGACCGAGCCGAAGGCGAGGACGATCATCGGGATCGTCATCGACTTGGGCGACTCGTGCGGCTTCGGCTCGTTGCCGGCCGCGTCCGGCTGCCAGCGCTTCTCGCCGAAGAAGGTCATCAGCATCACGCGCGTCATGTAGTACGCCGTGAGGGCCGCGCCCAGCAGGGTGACGGCGCCGAGGATCCAGCCCTCGGTGCCTCCCTTGGCGAACGCCGCCTCGATGATCTTGTCCTTCGACCAGAAGCCGGAGAGACCGGGGAAGCCGATGATCGCGAGATAGCCGAGACCGAAGGTGACGAAGGTGACCGGCATGTACTTGCGCAGGCCTCCGTACTTCCGCATGTCCACCTCGTCGTTCATGCCGTGCATGACCGAGCCGGCGCCGAGGAACAGCCCCGCCTTGAAGAAGCCGTGCGTCACCAGGTGCATGATCGCGAAGACGTAGCCGATGGGGCCGAGGCCCGCGGCGAGGATCATGTAGCCGATCTGGGACATCGTCGAGCCCGCGAGGGCCTTCTTGATGTCGTCCTTCGCGCAACCGACGATCGCACCGAAGAGGAGCGTGACCGCTCCGACGATCACGACCACCAGCTGGGCGTCCGGCGAGGCGTTGAAGATCGCGCCGGACCGGGTGATCAGATACACGCCCGCCGTCACCATCGTCGCCGCGTGGATCAGGGCCGAGACCGGGGTCGGGCCCTCCATCGCGTCGCCGAGCCAGGACTGGAGCGGCACCTGCGCCGACTTGCCGCAGGCCGCGAGCAGCAGCATCAGGCCGATGCCGGTGATCGTGCCGCCGCTCGCCTCACCGGTGGACTCCAGGACGGGCCCGAAGGCGAACGTGCCGAAGGTGGTGAACATCAGCATGATCGCGATCGACAGACCCATGTCGCCGACGCGGTTGACCAGGAACGCCTTCTTGGCCGCCGTGGCCGCGCTGGGCTTGTGCTGCCAGAAGCCGATGAGCAGGTACGACGCGAGGCCGACGCCCTCCCAGCCGAAGTACAGCAGCAGGTAGTTGTCCGCGAGGACCAGCAGCAGCATCGCGGCGAGGAACAGGTTCAGATAGCCGAAGAAGCGGCGGCGCCGCTCGTCGTGCTCCATGTACCCGATGGAGTAGATGTGGATCAGGGTGCCGACGCCGGTGATCAGCAGCACGAACGTCATGGACAGCTGGTCGAGCTGGAAGGCGATGTCCGCTTGGAAGCTCTCGACGGGAACCCAGCTGAACAGGTGCTGGTGCAGGGCGCGTTCCTCGCCGCCCTTGCCCAGCATGTCCGCGAACAGCACGACGCCGATCACGAAGGAGGCAGCCGCCAGCAGCGTGCCGAGGATATGGCCCACCCGGTCGAAACGCCGCCCGCCGCACAGCAGAAGACCTGCTCCGAGCAGGGGCGCCGCGATGAGCAGCGCAATCAGATTCTCCACGATTCAGCGACCCCTCAGAGCTTCATCAGGCTGGCGTCGTCGACCGAGGCCGAGTGGCGCGAACGGAACAGCGACACGATGATCGCGAGCCCGACGACGACTTCCGCCGCTGCCACGACCATCGTGAAGAAGGCGATGATCTGGCCGTCCAGATTGCCGTGCATCCGGGAGAAGGCGACGAACGCGAGGTTGCACGCGTTGAGCATCAGCTCGACGCACATGAAGACGACGATCGCATTGCGCCGGATCAGCACTCCGGCCGCACCGATGGTGAACAACAGGGCGGCGAGATAGAGGTAGTTGACCGGATTCATTTGGTGACGCCCTCCTCGCGGTCCTCGCGGTCCCGGCGCTCGTCGCGGCCGAGGCGCTCCGACGAGCGCTGTTCCAGCGCCTTCAGGTCGGCGATGGCCTCACCGGAGACGTCCCGGATCTGGCCGCGGTCCTTCAGCGTCTTGTTGACCGTCAGCTCCGAGGCGGTGCCGTCGGGCAGCAGACCGGCGATGTCCACCGCGTTGTGCCGGGCGTAGACGCCGGGCGCGGGCAGCGGAGGCAGGTGCTTGCTGCGGATGCGCTGCTCGGACATCTCGCGCTGGGTCAGGGCCCGTTCGGTGCGCTCGCGGTGCGTGAGCACCATCGCGCCGACGGAGGCCGTGATCAGCAGGGCGCCGGTGATCTCGAAGGCGAACACGTACTTGGTGAAGATCAGGGCGGCCAGGCCCTCGACGTTGCCTCCGGCGTTGGCGACGCCGAGTCCGGTGAAGGTCGTCAGCGACGCGTTGCCGATGCCGGCGATCAGCAGGACGCCGAAGCCGAGCCCGCAGGCGGCGGCCCACCAGCGCTGGCCCTTGATCGTCTCCGTGAGGGAGTCGGCGGCGGTGACGCCGACGAGCATGACCACGAAGAGGAACAGCATCATGATCGCGCCGGTGTAGACGACGATCTGCACGATGCCCAGGAAGTACGCCCCGTTGGCCAGGTAGAAGACCGCCAGGATGATCATGGTCCCGGCGAGACAGAGCGCGCTGTGCACGGCCCGCCTCATCAGGATCGTGCAGAGCGCGCCGATCACGGCGACGGTGCCGAGAATCCAGAACTGGACGGCCTCGCCGGTCGAGGTGAGGGAAGCGGCGAGCGTGTTCATCCGCCGATCACCTTCTTCGAAGCCGGTTCGTCCTCGCCGAAGGTGGAGGCGCTCTCCTGCGGGACTTCGCCCTTGGTGTACGCGACCTGCTTGACCGTGCCGGGAGCGGCCTCGGTCACCAGGCCCCGGTAGTAGTCCTGTTCGTCCGTGCCGGGGAAGATCGAGTGCGGGGACTCGACCATGCCCTCCTCCAGGCCGGCGAGGAGCTGCTCCTTGGTGTAGATGAGGCTCTCGCGCGAACTGTCGGCCAGCTCGAACTCGTTGGTCATCGTGAGCGCCCGCGTGGGGCACGCCTCGATGCACAGTCCGCACAGGATGCAGCGGGCGTAGTTGATCTGGTAGACGCGGCCGTAACGCTCGCCCGGGGAGTAGCGCTCCTCCTCGGTGTTGTCCGCGCCCTCGACATAGATCGCGTCCGCCGGGCAGGCCCAGGCGCACAGCTCGCAGCCGATGCACTTCTCCAGGCCGTCCGGATGACGGTTCAGCTGATGGCGGCCGTGGAAGCGCGGCGCCGTCACCTTCTCCGTCTCCGGATACTGCTCGGTCAGCCGCTTCTTGAACATGGCCTTGAAGGTCACGCCGAAGCCGGCGACCGGATTCAGCCGGCGCTCGCCGGGGTCGTCCCCCTTCGAACCTTTGGAAGTGTTGTCAGGCACCGTCAGCCTCCTTTCCGTCACTCGCGTCACTCTCAGTATTGACTCCGCCACTGACAACCAGTTCGCGCTCACCGCGTGAGCGCCGGCGCGGCACGGGCGGCAGGGTCTGCCCCGGCAGCGGAGGCACCGGGTAGCCACCGGCCATCGGGTCGAACGGCGGCGGTGGTGGTTCGGCCGCGGCGGCGGCCTTCTCCTTCTTGTCCCGGAAGATGTCGGCGACGAAGGAGAGCAGCAGGATCGCGATGACGGCCCCGGCGACGTACAGGACGATGTCCTGGAAGTCGTAGTTCTCGTTCCGCAGGGCGCGCACGGTCGCCACCAGCATCAGCCAGACGACCGAGACCGGGATCAGGACCTTCCAGCCGAGCTTCATCAACTGGTCGTAGCGCACCCGCGGGAGCGTGCCGCGCAGCCAGATGAAGAAGAACAGCAGCAGCTGGACCTTGACGATGAACCAGAGCATCGGCCACCAGCCGTGGTTCGCGCCCTCCCAGAACGTGGAGATGGGCCACGGGGCCCGCCAGCCGCCCAGGAAGAGCGTGGTGGCCACGGCGGAGACGGTGACCATGTTGACGTACTCGGCCAGCATGAACAGCGCGAACTTGATCGACGAGTACTCGGTGTTGAAGCCGCCGACCAGGTCGCCCTCGGACTCGGGCATGTCGAACGGCGCGCGGTTGGTCTCGCCGACCATCGTGACGATGTAGATGATGAAGGAGACCGGCAGCAGGATGATGTACCAGCGGTCGGCCTGTGCCTCGACGATCGCCGAGGTCGACATCGACCCGGAGTAGAGGAACACCGAGGCGAAGGCGGCGCCCATGGCGATCTCGTACGAGATCATCTGCGCGCACGAGCGCAGACCGCCGAGCAGCGGGTACGTCGATCCGGACGACCAGCCGGCGAGGACGATGCCGTAGATGCCGACCGAGGCGACCGCGAGGATGTAGAGCATCGCGATCGGCAGGTCGGTCAGCTGCATCGTGGTGCGCTGGCCGAAGATCGAGACCTCGTTGCCCGCGGGCCCGAAGGGGATCACGGCGATCGCCATGAAGGCGGGCACCGCCGCGATGATCGGCGCCAGGATGTAGACGACCTTGTCGGCCCGCTTGACGACGACGTCTTCCTTCAGCATCAGCTTGATGCCGTCGGCGAGCGACTGGAGCATGCCCCAGGGGCCGTGCCGGTTGGGGCCGATGCGCAGCTGCATCCAGGCGACGACCTTGCGCTCCCAGACGATGGCGACCAGCACGGTCACCATCAGGAACGCGAAGCAGAAGACGGCCTTGAAGGCCACCAGCCACCAGGGGTCGGTGCCGAACATCGAGAGGTCCTCGGCGGCGAGGACACTCTGCGCGGGGGCCGCGCCGAGTCGGTCGAGGGCGGTCATGCGCGCACCTCCGGTGCGTCGGACTCCGGGGCGCCGGCCGGAATGGCGTCGGCCGGGGCCGGTGCCTCGGCGGGGCCGATCCGGACCAGCGTGCCCGGCCGGGAGCCGGTGTCCGCGAGGACACCGCCGCCGGTCGAGTTCAGCGGCAGCCAGACGACCTTGTCGGGCATCTCCGTGACGCTGAGCGGCAGTTCGACCGTGCCGGCGGGCCCGGTGACGGCCAGGACGTCGCCGTCCTTGACGCCCGTCTCGGCCGCCGTGGTGGCGGAGAGCCGGGCGACGGCCGCGTGGCGCGTGCCCGCCAGGGCCTCGTCGCCGTCCTGGAGCCGGCCCTGGTCGAGCAGCAGCCGGTGACCGGCGAGGACCGCCTCGCCCGCGCCCGGACGGGGCAGCGGACGCGACGACTCGACGGGCGGTACGGCGCGAGCGCCGTCCCAGTTGCCGAACCGGTCCAGTTCGCGGCGTACGGACTTCAGGTCGGGCAGCGCCAGCGGTACGTCCATGGCGTCGGCGAGCATGTGCAGCACCCGCGCGTCGTCCGTGGCCAGCCTGCGCGTCATCTGCTCGGGCTTGAGCGCCGCGTCGAACATGCGGGCCCTGCCCTCCCAGTTGAGGAAGGTGCCGGCCTTCTCGGCGACGGCGGCGACCGGGAAGACGACGTCGGCGTGGTCGGTGACCTCGCTGGGACGCAGTTCCAGCGACACCAGGAAGCCGACGGCCGCGAGCGCCTCACGCGCGCGTGCCGGGTCCGGCAGGTCGGCGACCTCGACGCCCGCGACGACCAGCGCGCCGAGTTCGCCGGTCGCGGCGGCCTCGACGATCTGGCCGGTGTCCCGGCCGTGGCGGTGCGGCAGTTCACGTACGCGCCAGACCTCGGCGGTCTCCTCACGGGCCCGCGGGTCCGTGGCGGGACGGCCGCCGGGCAGCAGCGTCGCCAGCGCGCCGGCCTCGATCGCGCCGCGCTCGCCGGCCCTGCGCGGGACCCAGACGAGCTTGGCGCCGGTCGCGGTGGCGGCCCTGGCGGCGGCGGTGAGCCCGCCGGGAACGGCGGCGAGCCGTTCGCCGACGACGATCACCGCGCCGCTCTCGCGCAGGGCCTCGGCGGCGCGGGTGCCCGCGCCTTCGAGGCCGGTCTGCGAGGCGAGCGCGTCGAGCCATTCGGTCTCGGTGCCGGGCGCGGCGGGCAGCAGCGTGCCGCCCGCCTTCGTCAGACCGGGGGTGGCGTGCGTGGCGAGGGAGAAGCTGCGCTGCCCGTGCTTGCGGTGGGCCTTGCGCATCCTCAGGAAGACGCCGGGCGCCTCCTCCTCGGACTCGAACCCGACGAGCAGGACGGCCGGGGCCTTCTCCAGCGTCGTGTTGGTGATCCCCTTGCCGTCCAGGTCGAGGCCGTGGCCGGCGACATGGGCGGCGAGGAACTCGGCCTCCTCGGCGCTGTGCACGCGCGCGCGGAAGTCGATGTCGTTGGTGTCGAGCGCGACCCGGGCGAACTTGGCGTACGCGTAGGAGTCCTCGACCGTCAGCCGGCCGCCTGCCAGGACGGCGGCCCGGCCGCGTGCGGCGGCGAGACCGTTCGCGGCGGCCTCAAGTGCCTCCGGCCAGCTCGCCGGTGCCAGCTCGCCGTCCGCGCCCCGTACGAGAGGCGTGGTGAGCCGGTCCGGCCGCTGCGCGTAACGGAAGCCGAACCGCCCCTTGTCGCAGATCCACTCCTCGTTGACCTCGCGGTCCTCGGCGGCCATCCGCCGCATGACCTTGCCGCGCCGGTGGTCGGTGCGGGTGGCGCAGCCGCCCGAGCAGTGCTCGCACACGCTCGGCGAGGAGACCAGGTCGAACGGGCGGGAGCGGAAGCGGTACGCCGCCGAGGTCAGCGCGCCGACCGGGCAGATCTGGATGGTGTTGCCGGAGAAGTACGACTCGAAGGGGTCGCCCACGCCGATGCCGACCTGCTGGAGCGCGCCGCGCTCCAGGAACTCGATCACCGGGTCGCCCGCGACCTGGTTGGAGAAGCGGGTGCAGCGCGCGCAGAGCACGCACCGCTCGCGGTCGAGCAGCACCTGGGTGGAGATCGGCAGGGGCTTCTCGAAGGTCCGCTTCTTGCCCTCGAACCGGGTGTCGGCCTGGCCGGTGCTCATCGCCTGGTTCTGCAGCGGACACTCACCGCCCTTGTCGCAGACCGGGCAGTCCAGCGGGTGGTTGATGAGCAGCAGCTCCATCACACCGCGCTGGGCCTTCTCGGCGACCGGCGAGGTGATCTGCGACTTGACGACCATGCCGTCGGTGCAGGTGATGGTGCAGGAGGCCATCGGCTTGCGCTGGCCCTCGACCTCGACGATGCACTGCCGGCAGGCGCCGACCGGGTCGAGGAGCGGGTGGTCGCAGAAGCGGGGGATCTCGATGCCGAGGAGTTCGGCCGCGCGGATCACCAAGGTCCCCTTGGGGACCGAGATCTCGATGCCGTCGATCGTCAGCGAGACGAGATCTTCGGGCGGGACCGCCGCCTCGCCGCCGCCGGAGGGGGCAGACGTGGTGACTGTCATGCGTTCACCTCCAGGTGCGTGTGTCGGTCGGCCCATAGGGTGGACTTCGCCGGGTCGAAGGGGCAGCCCTTGCCGGTGATGTGCTGCTCGTACTCCTCGCGGAAGTACTTGAGCGAGGAGAAGATCGGCGCCGCGGCGCCGTCCCCGAGGGCGCAGAACGACTTGCCGTTGATGTTGTCGGCGATGTCGTTGAGCTTGTCGAGGTCGGAGGGCACGCCCTTGCCGGCCTCGATGTCGCGCAGCAACTGGACCAGCCAGTAGGTGCCTTCACGGCACGGGGTGCATTTGCCGCAGGACTCGTGGGCGTAGAACTCGGTCCAGCGGGTGACGGCGCGCACCACACAGGTGGTCTCGTCGAAGCACTGGAGCGCCTTGGTGCCGAGCATGGATCCGGCGGCGCCGACGCCCTCGTAGTCGAGGGGCACGTCCAGGTGCTCGTCGGTGAACATCGGGGTGGAAGAGCCGCCCGGCGTCCAGAACTTGAGCCGGTGGCCCTTGCGCACGCCGCCGCCCATGTCGAGCAGCTGGCGCAGGGTGATGCCGAGCGGGGCCTCGTACTGGCCGGGGCTGGTGACGTGCCCGCTGAGCGAGTAGAGCGTGAAGCCCGCGGACTTCTCGCTGCCCATCGACTTGAACCAGTCCTTGCCGCGGTTGAGGATCGCGGGAACCGAGGCGATGGATTCGACGTTGTTCACCACAGTGGGGCACGCGTAGAGACCCGCGACCGCCGGGAACGGCGGGCGGAGGCGGGGCTGTCCGCGCCGTCCCTCCAGCGAGTCCAGCAGCGCGGTCTCCTCGCCGCAGATGTACGCGCCGGCCCCCGCGTGCACGGTGATGTCGAGGTCGATCCCGCTGCCGAGGATGTCCTTGCCGAGGTAGCCCGCCTCGTAGGCCTCACGTACGGCCTCGTGCAGCCTGCGCAGTACGGGCACGACCTCGCCGCGCAGATAGATGAAGGCGTGCTGCGAGCGGATCGCGTAGCAGGCGATGATCATTCCCTCGATGAGGGAGTGCGGGTTGGCGAAGAGAAGGGGGATGTCCTTGCAGGTGCCGGGCTCCGACTCGTCGGCGTTGACGACGAGATAGTGCGGTTTGCCGTCGCCCTGCGGAATGAACTGCCACTTCATACCGGTGGGGAAGCCCGCGCCGCCCCTGCCGCGCAGACCGGAGTCCTTCACGTACGCGATGAGGTCGTCGGGCGTCATGGCGAGCGCCTTGCGCAGGCCCTCGTACCCCTCGTGACGCTTGTACGTCTCCAGCGTCCACGCGTCGGGCTGGTCCCAGAACGCGGACAGGACCGGAGAGAGAAGCTTCTCCGGGCCGGTGTCGCTCATCTCGGGTGCTGTGGTCATCACTTCCCCTCCTCGGCTACCGGGCCCGTGGGGTTCGCGGGGTCGGACGCCGAGGTCTTCTGCGGCGCGTCGTGCGAGCTCAGGTGCTCGGAACCGGGCTGGTGGGGTGCGGCATCCGCGGGCGCGGCCGGCTGCGGTCCCGGCGTACGGCCCGAGACCGCCTCGCCCTTGGCGAGCTTGAGGCCGATCAGCGAGGCGGGGCCCGCGCCACCGGTGGCGCCGACGGCGCCGGGGCGCTCGTCGGGGAAGCCCGCGAGGATCCGCGCGGTCTCCTTGTACGTGCACAGGGGCGCGCCGCGGGTCGGGGTGACCTGCTCGCCGGCCATGAGGTCGTCCACGAGCTGCTTCGCCGACTCGACGGTCTGGTTGTCGAAGAACTCCCAGTTGACCATCACCACCGGCGCGAAGTCGCAGGCCGCGTTGCACTCGATGTGCTCCAGCGTGACCTTGCCGTCCTCGGTGGTCTCGTTGTTGCCGACGCCCAGGTGCTGCTTCAGCTCGTCGAAGATGGCGTCGCCGCCCATCACCGCGCACAGCGTGTTGGTGCAGACGCCGACCTGGTAGTCGCCGGACGGCTTGCGCCGGTACATCGAGTAGAAGGTGGAGACCGCGGTCACCTCGGCGGTGGTCAGCCCCAGCATCTCGGCGCAGAACCGGACGCCGGTACGGGTGACGTACCCCTCCTCGGACTGGGTGAGGTGCAGCAGCGGCAGCAGGGCCGAGCGGCTGTCGGGGTAGCGGGCGATCACCTCCTTCGCGTCCGTCTCCAGCCGGGCGCGTACATCGGCCGGGTAGTCGGGGGCGGGGAGTTGGGGCATTCCGAGGCTGACCTCGGAATTCGGTGTGGTGGTCACCGGTCGACGCCTCCCATCACGGGGTCGATGGACGCGACGGCGACGATGACGTCGGCGACCTGGCCGCCCTCACACATGGCCGCCATGGACTGGAGATTGGTGAACGACGGGTCGCGGAAGTGGACCCGGTAGGGGCGCGTGCCCCCGTCGGAGACGACGTGCACGCCGAGTTCGCCCTTGGGCGACTCGACGGCGGCGTACGCCTGGCCGGGCGGGACCCGGAAGCCCTCCGTCACCAGCTTGAAGTGATGGATCAGAGCCTCCATGGACGTGCCCATGATGTTCTTGATGTGGTCGAGCGAGTTGCCGAGTCCGTCCGGGCCGAGCGCGAGCTGCGCGGGCCAGGCGATCTTCTTGTCGCCGACCATGACCGGGCCCGGCTCCAGGCGGTCCAGGCACTGTTCGACGATCCGCAGCGACTGGCGCATCTCTTCCAGCCGGATGAGGAAGCGGCCGTAGGCGTCGCAGGTCTCGGCGGTCGGGATGTCGAAGTCGTACGTCTCGTAACCGCAGTACGGGTCGGTCTTGCGCAGGTCGTGCGGCAGCCCGGCCGAGCGCAGGATCGGTCCGGTGGCGCCGAGCGCCATGCAGCCGGCCAGGTCGAGATAGCCGACGTCCTGCATACGGGCCTTGAAGATCGGGTTGCCGGTGGCGAGCGCGTCGTACTCCGGCAGGTTCTTGCGCAGGGTCTTCAGCAGTTCGCGCAGATGGTCGACGGCGCCCGGGGGAAGGTCCTGGGCGAGGCCGCCGGGCCGGATGAACGCGTGGTTCATCCGCAGGCCGGTGATCAACTCGTAGGCGTCGAGAATCAGTTCACGATCGCGGAATCCGTAGATCATGATCGTGGTCGCGCCGAGTTCCATACCGCCGGTGGCGATACAGACGAGGTGCGACGAGAGCCGGTTCAGCTCCATCAGCAGGACGCGGATGATGTTCGCCCGGTCCGGGATGTCGTCCTCGATGCCCAGCAGCGTCTCCACGGCCCGGCAGTACGCCGTCTCGTTGAAGAACGACGTCAGGTAGTCCATCCGCGTGACGAAGGTGGTGCCCTGCGTCCAGTTGCGGAATTCGAGGTTCTTCTCGATACCGGTGTGCAGATAGCCGATGCCGCAGCGGGCCTCGGTGACGGTCTCGCCCTCGATCTCCAGGATCAGCCGGAGCACACCGTGCGTCGACGGGTGCTGGGGACCCATGTTGACGATGATGCGCTCGTCGTCCGACTTGGCCGCGGTCTCGACGACCTCGTCCCAGTCACCACCGGTGACGGTGTAGACGGTGCCCTCGGTGGTGGCACGGGGAGTGGCGTGTGGGGTGGTCATGAGTACGACCTCCGCTGGTCCGGAGACGGGATCTGGGCGCCCTTGTACTCGACGGCGATGCCGCCGAGGGGATAGTCCTTGCGCTGCGGGAAGCCCTGCCAGTCGTCCGGCATCATGATCCGGGTGAGGGCGGGGTGGCCGTCGAAGATCAGGCCGAAGAAGTCGTACGTCTCACGCTCGTGCCAGTCGTTGGTCGGATAGACCGCGACGAGGGACGGCACGTGCGGGTCGGCGTCCGGTGCGGACACCTCAAGACGGATCAGCCGGCCGTGCGTCAGTGAGCGCAGGTGGTAGACGGCGTGCAGCTCGCGGCCCTTGTCGCCCAGGAAGTGGACGCCGGACACACCCGTACAGAGCTCGAAGCGGAGCGCCGGGTCGTCGCGCAGGGTCTTGGCGACCTGGACCAGGTGCTCGCGGGCGATGTGGAAGGTGAGTTCGCCGCGGTCGACGACCGTCTTCTCGATGGCGTTGGAGGGGAGCAGTCCCTGCTCCTCCAGCGCGCCTTCGAGTTCGTCGGCGATCTCGTCGAAGACACCGTCGCGGCCGCCGTACGGGCGGCTGGCGGCGCCGGGCAGGCTCACGGTCCTGACGAGACCGCCGTAGCCGCTGGTGTCACCGCCGCCGGTGTCGGTGCCGAACATGCCCTTGCGTACGCCGATGACCTCGGCGGCCTGGCCACGCGCGGACGGCACGCTGCTGCCGGCCTCGTCGCCCGGCCGGGCGTCGGTCGGCTCGTTGTCCGGGGAACTTCCGGATCGCTGCTCGTCGCTCACCGCAGCAGCCCCTTCATCTCGATCGTCGGGAGCGCCTTGAGCGCCGCCTCCTCCGCCTCGCGGGCGGCCTCCTCCGCGTTGACCCCGAGCTTTCCGCCCTGGATCTTCTGGTGGAGTTTGAGAATGGCGTCCATCAGCATTTCCGGACGCGGCGGGCAGCCCGGCAGGTAGATGTCGACAGGGACGATGTGGTCGACGCCCTGGACAATCGCGTAGTTGTTGAACATCCCGCCGGACGACGCGCAAACCCCCATGGAAATGACCCACTTGGGATTCGGCATCTGGTCGTAGACCTGCCTCAGGACGGGCGCCATCTTCTGGCTCACCCGTCCTGCCACGATCATCAGGTCGGCCTGGCGCGGCGAACCGCGGAAGACCTCCATGCCGAACCGGGCCAGGTCGTAGCGGCCGGCGCCCGTCGTCATCATCTCGATGGCACAGCAGGCGAGGCCGAAGGTCGCCGGAAAGACGGACGACTTCCGCACCCAGCCCGCGGCCTGCTCGACGGTGGTCAGCAGAAATCCGCTCGGCAGCTTCTCTTCGAGTCCCATTGGTTGCCCTTCCGCGCCTTTAGTCCCATTCCAGACCGCCGCGCCGCCACACATACGCGTAGGCGACGAAGACGGTGAGCACGAAGAGCAACATCTCCACGAGCCCGAAAAGCCCCAGTGCGTCGAAGGTGACGGCCCAGGGGTAAAGGAAGACGACCTCGATGTCGAAAATGATGAAGAGCATCGCCGTCAGGTAGTACTTGATGGGAAAGCGGCCACCTCCGGCCGGCGTGGGAGTGGGCTCGATGCCGCACTCGTACGCTTCGAGTTTTGCCCGGTTGTACCTTTTCGGGCCGATAAGCGTGGCCGATACCACGGAGAAGATCGCAAACGCGGCACCGAGAGCGCCGAGCACGAGGATTGGCGCGTAGGCATTCACGCTCCTCGCTCCTTCCAGTCGTCCCTGACCGTTGGTCCTCAACCGAGCTTCTGTCTCGCCGCCCCACGAAGATCACGCGTATGTGAGGCAGTTCACAAGCCGGACTGCCCCGCATCCTATGCCTCCCACTCTGTGACGTGCGACACGGGGTGCAACAACGAGTTTGTGATCTCCACCACCTGACGATCGATCATGTGTCGGAGGGCCGTTGGACCTTCGAACGGGCAGCGGTCGGTCGATCACCTGAGGTAACAATGCGGAGAGTTACCGCTGGTCGGAGGCGCGCGGCCCTATCAAGGCAATGCGGAGAGCAGCAAATTGGAGATGGACGCGCGCGGGTGATAGAGGCGCGCGCCACCCGCCCGGGGGAGGTCACGGGACAGAGGTGGACGGGGGCGGGCGGAGGCGGACGAACACGGATCACGTGCACGCGTTCACGAGCGCCCGGGAGTCCCGGCGTTCATCATTCTGTGACCTGCGCCACTCCGCTCAACCGTCCCAAGAGTGGGGCTTGGCCATCAGAGCGAACGGATGGTAGGTGACGGGCAATCCGGGCGATTCACCGAAACCCTATGATCACAGCCATGATCACGAGTGCCCGATATGCCCGTTACGGCGTCAATAAAGGTCTCCAGCAAGCGGATTGACCCATTCCGAACGTAACTGTGGCGCAACACACTTTGCTTGAAGGGAACCCGAAAGCCCTGATAGCGATTGTCCTCATGTCCCACACCGCTCACATACCCAGCCACCGGAAGCCCCGCCGAAACGCGTCGAAAACCGCGATCCGGTCCGGAGTTGCCGGTGGCGTCCTCAGCACCATCGCGCTGGCTGGTGCCGCCGCTCCGGCCAACGCCGAGCCGGTGACCGAGACCATCGAGATGCCCACGCTCACCTCCGGCCTCGCCGGCAGCGTCGCGCAGTCCGCCGCCGCCACCCAGCAGGTCGCGGTCGACCTCGAACTGAGGGCCCAGCAGGACGCAGCGGCGACCCACGCCGCGAAGGTCGCCAAGAAGGCCAAGGCCGAGGCGGAGCGCAAGGCCGAGGCGAAGGAGAAGGCCGCGGCCGCCGCCCGCGCCAAGGCCGCCGAGGAGGAGCGCGCCTCACGCTCCGAGGAGCGGACGACGCTCGCCGCTTCCTCCTCCGGTTCCTCCACCCCGGCCTCGTACGGCACCACGCAGGCCTCCGGTTCCGCCGCGGCCGTCCTGGCCTTCGCGCGCGCCCAGGTCGGCGACGCGTACGTCCTCGGCTCCACCGGCCCGAACTCGTGGGACTGCTCCAGCCTCGTCCAGGCCGCGTACCGCCAGGCCGGTGTCGACCTGCCGCGCACCTCGCAGCCGCAGTCGACGGCCGGCACCCAGGTCTCCCTGGACAACCTCCAGCCCGGCGACATCCTCTACTGGGGCGGCGCGGGCAGCGCGTACCACGTGGGGATCTACTCCGGCGGCGGCAAGTTCATCGGCGCCCAGAACTCCGGTACGGGCGTCGTCGAGAAGACGCTGGACTGGGACCCGCCGAGCGGCGCGGTCCGTCTCCTCTGACGCATCGGCACCTCTGACCCACCGGCACCTCCGCACGACCCTCATGACCAAAGGGCCGCCACTCCCCCGCCCCGGGGAGCGGCGGCCCTTCGCCGTGCCGCGCGCCCCGGCGTACCCCGACGGGCCTCGCGGACAGACGTGTTCGAGAGTGGCCCGACGCCATCGGGGGCATCGGACTGGCAGGGAACCTCTCCCCCCACACCACGCACAGCGCAGGAGGCACCACCGATGACCGTCAACGGCGTCGACGTTTCGTCGTACCAGAGCTCGTCGTTCTCCACGCAGGGCCTGCACTTCGCCATCGTCAAAGCCACCGAGGGCACCTCGTACCTCAACCCCCGTATGAAGGCCCAGGCTTCACACGCGCGGGAGGCCGGGCTCGTCGTCGGCTTCTACCACTTCCTGCGGCCCGGCAGCATGAAGGCGCAGGCGGAGTACTTCGTGAACAAGGCCGCCGAGCGCGCGGGCGACCCGCTGTTCGCCGACTGGGAGGACGCGGACGTCAGTTGCGCGTCGAAGGACGCCTTCCTGGCGGAGGTCAAGCGGCTGCGGGGCGCGGACCACCGCGTCGGGCTGTACTGCAACCGGGACTTCTGGCTCAACCGCGACACCACGAGCGAGGCGGGCGACGCCCTGTGGATCGCGGACTATGTGACGGCGGGCAAGCCCCGGATCAAGGCCGCGTGGAAGTTCCACCAGTACACGGACACTCCGCTCGACACGAACGTCGGCAAGTTCGCGGACGCCGCCGCCCTGCGGAAGTGGGCCGAGGGATAACCCGGCCCACCGCACCGCACCGCCCCGCACCGTCCTACGACTTCGGCGCGACCTTGCTGAGACCGTTGATGATGCGGTCCATCGCGTCGCCGCCCGACGGGTCGGTCAGATTCGCCAGCATCTTGAGCGTGAACTTCATCAGCAGCGGGTGCGTGAGCCCCCGCTGCGTCGCGATCTTCATGACCTTCGGGTTGCCGATCAGCTTCACGAAGGCGCGGCCCAGCGTGTAGTAGCCGCCGTAGGTCTCCTTGAGCACCCGCGGATAGCGCTGGAGGGCCATCTCGCGCTGTCCGGGCGTCTGCCGGGACTGCGCCTGCACGATGACGTCCGCCGCGATCTGGCCGGACTCCATGGCGTACGCGATGCCCTCACCGTTGAACGGGTTGACCAGACCGCCCGCGTCACCGACCAGCAGCAGGCCCTTGGTGTAGTGCGGCTGCCGGTTGAAGGCCATCGGCAGCGCGGCGCCGCGGATCGGCATCGTCATGTTGTCGGGCGTGTAGCCCCAGTCCTCCGGCATCGACGCGCACCACGCCTTCAGCACCTCGCGCCAGTCCAGCTCCTTGAAGGCGGACGACGAATTGAGGATGCCCAGACCGACGTTGGAGGTGCCGTCGCCCATGCCGAAGATCCAGCCGTAGCCGGGCAGCAGCCGGTCCTGCGGACCGCGCCGGTCCCACAGCTCCAGCCACGACTCCAGGTAGTCGTCGTCGTGCCGGGGCGAGGTGAAGTACGTACGGACGGCGACGCCCATCGGCCGGTCCTCGCGCCGGTGCAGCCCCATCGCGAGCGACAGCCGTGTGGAGTTGCCGTCGGCGGCGACGACGAGCGGGGCGTGGAAGGTGACGGGCGTCTTCTCCTCGCCCATCTTGGCGTTGACGCCGGTGATCCGGCCGGTGCGCGGGTCGATGATCGGCGCGCCGACGTTGCAGCGCTCGTGCAGCCGCGCCCCGGCCTTCTGCGCCTGCCGGGCCAGTTGCTCGTCGAAGTCGTCGCGCTTGCGTACGAGTCCGTAGTCCGGGTAGCTGGCGAGATCCGGCCAGTCGAGTTGGAGCCGTACACCGCCGCCGATGATCCGCAGGCCCTTGTTACGGAGCCAGCCGGCCTCCTCGGAGATGTCGATGCCCATGCCCACGAGCTGCTTGGTGGCGCGCGGGGTGAGACCGTCGCCGCACACCTTCTCGCGCGGGAACGCGGTCTTCTCCAGCAGCAGGACGTCCAGGCCCGACTTGGCGAGGTGGTACGCCGTGGTGGAGCCCGCCGGGCCCGCACCGACGACGATCACATCTGCGGTGTGTTCGGAGAGGGGCTCGGTCACAGCGGGATCTCCCGAAGACTCGTGGGACTCGGCTGGCGGGTCCCATCATGGCGTACCGACGGCTGTGGACATGTTCGGCACTGGACAGGTGCAGTCTATGGGTGCGTATTGATCGACAAGTTGAAGGGCTGCCCTCGTGAACGACATCACCCGACCGGTCCCCGTCGTGCGGCTCCGTGTTCCCACCGAGGAGGACTCGCGGGAGTGGCACCGGCTCTTCGACGATCCGGATGTCATGGAGTTCCACGGCGGTCCCGCGCCGCTCTCCGAGTACGAGGAGTTCACCGCCCGCCAGCGCGGGCACGCCGCCGAACGCGGCTTCTGCCTCTGGACGATGCTGGACTCCGAGGACCGGGTGATCGGCTTCACCGGCGCGCAGCCGTGGCCGCACACGTCGTTCGGCCCGGTCGGCGAGATCGAGATCGGCTGGCGCCTCGGCCGCGCGTACTGGGGCAAGGGGTACGTGACGGCCGCCGCGCACGCGACGCTGGAGCGGGTACGGGCGGCGGGCGTCCCCACCGTCGTGGCGATGGTCGACGCCCGCAACGACCGCTCGGTCGCGGTGGCGCGGCGCCTGGGCATGGAGCTGGAAGAGACGTTCGTGACGCCGGTGGGGCAGCGGAAGGCGTACCGCTTCCGGCTCAGGCTCGACCGGCGGCCCTGACTCCGCTCAGGCTTCGACCCCGCTCGGGCTTCGACCGCGCTCAGGCTTCGGACGGCTTGATGCCGCGGTGCAGTGCCACGACCCCGCCGGTCAGATTCCGCCACGCGACCTTCGACCAGCCGGCCTTCTGGAGCAGACCGGCGAGGCCCGGCTGGTCGGGCCAGGCGCGGATGGACTCGGCGAGGTACACGTACGCGTCCGGGTTCGAGGACACGGCACGCGCCGTCGGCGGCAGCGCGCGCATCAGGTACTCGGTGTAGACGGTCCGGAAGGGCTCCCAGGTCGGCTGGGAGAACTCACAGATCACGACCTGCCCGCCGGGCTTGGTCACCCGGTACAGCTCGCGCAGCGCGCCGTCCGTGTCCTGGACGTTGCGCAGGCCGAAGGAGATCGTGACGGTGTCGAAGACGTCGTCGCGGAACGGCAGTTTGGTCGCGTCGCCCGCGGTCAGCGGCAGCCAGGGGTGGCGCTTCTTGCCCTCGCGGAGCATGCCGAGCGAGAAGTCGCACGGCACGACGTAGGCGCCGGTGGCCGCGAAGGGCATGGAGGAGGTGGCGGTGCCCGCGGCGAGGTCGAGGACCTTCTGCGCGGGGCGGGCGTTCACCGCCTTCGCGACCTCCTTGCGCCAGAGCCGCGCCTGGCCGAGGGAGAGCACGTCGTTGGTGAGGTCGTACTTCGCCGCCACGTCGTCGAACATCGAGGCGACTTCGTGCGGCTGCTTGTCCAGGGAGGCCCGGGTCACTGGCGTTCCGCCTGACTTGTCTCGGTTGTCTCTGCGCGATCCACCGCGGTACACCGCGGTACGGCGCCATTCTCGCAGGCGGGCCGCGGCGCCGCGCGCCTGCCTCGCACGCGTCGGCCCGGTCGCTCGGGGGCGCGCCGGCGTGTGCCTCACGCACGTCCGTGCGTCGGCTCGCCCGCCTCCGGCGTCGGCTCGGGGACTGTCCGGCGCCGCGGCCGGGAACGTCGGCCCGGTCGTGCGGCTCGTGGGCCGCGCTTGTCCTCGATCGCTGGACGGGCCGCATATGCGGCCCGTCCGGCGATCGACACGAACCGGCCGCGGCCTCAGGCGCGTCGGTGGACCAGTCGGCCGTCGAGGACCGTCGCCACGCAGCTCGTCGCGCCCGCGCGCGACAGCGCGGTGTACGGGTCGTCGGCGGGCGGGACGTCGAACACCGCGAAGTCGGCCTGGCGGCCCTCGAAGCCCAGCGGCGGCAGCACGAACGCCTCCTCGACCGGCCGTCCTGCGAGGGGGTCCAGGCCGGGTGGGCCCGGTGGTTCGGTGAGGCGTTGCTCGATGCCGAGGCCCGAGCGCGCGACGGCGTCCGCCACCGTGGCCCGCCGCAGGGTCCCGGCGACCGCGACCGTGCCGTGCGCCAGCATCCGCCGGATCCCGCGCCGCGCGCTCGCGCCCCAGCGGGTGTCGGTCATCTCCAGCGCGGCGAGCGCGGCGCCGGTCAGCGGTTCCGTCCCCAGCTCGTCGGCCTCGCGCGGGTCGGGATGGTAGGTCTGCTCCAGCAGTTCGGGACCGTACGGATTGCACAGCCCCGGTGTGAGGACGCCCGGCCACCGTCTGACCCGGGCGGCGGAATGCGAGGCCGCCAGCTCCTCGTACGGGCCGACGGCCTCGATCGCGTCTCCCGCGACCAGGACCGCGCCGCCCGGTACGGGCGCGCGTCCGGCGCCGGGCAGCAGCAGGTCCGCCCGGTGAATCGTCAGTGCCACCCGGTCAGTTGGCGTCGAGCAGCTTGAGTTCCGGGTGCGCCGTGCCGCCCGCGATGGCGGTGGACGAGATGTGCGAGGCGACGCGCTCGTCGACCGGGTCGTTCGCCGGGTCGTCGTGCACGACGATGTGCTCGTACGTCGTGGTGCGCTGCGCCGGCACCCGGCCCGACTTGCGGATCAGGTCGATGATCTCCAGCCGGTTCGAGCGGTGCTTGGCGCCCGCCGACGAGACGACGTTCTCCTCCAGCATGATCGAGCCGAGGTCGTCCGCGCCGTAGTGCAGGGACAGTTGGCCGACCTCCTTGCCCGTGGTCAGCCAGGAGCCCTGGATGTGCGCGACGTTGTCGAGGAAGAGGCGGGCGATGGCGATCAGCCGCAGGTACTCGAAGAGCGTGGCCTGCGTCTGTCCCTTCAGCTTGTTGTTCTCCGGCTGGTAGGTGTACGGGATGAACGCCCGGAAGCCGCCCGTCCGGTCCTGTACGTCGCGGATCATCCGCAGGTGCTCGATCCGCTCGGCGTTCGTCTCGCCGGTGCCCATGAGCATCGTGGACGTCGACTCGACGCCGAGGCCGTGCGCGGTCTCCATGATCTCCAGCCACCGCTCGCCGGACTCCTTGAGCGGCGCGATCGCCGTACGCGGCCGGGCCGGCAGCAGTTCGGCGCCGGCGCCCGCGAACGAGTCGAGGCCCGCCGCGTGGATCCGGCGGATCGCCTCCTCCACGGTGACGTCCGAGAGACGGGCCATGTGCTCGACCTCGGACGCGCCGAGGGAGTGGATGACCAGCTGCGGGAACGCGGCCTTGATCGCGCCGAAGTGCTTCTCGTAGTACTCCACGCCGTAGTCGGGGTGGTGGCCGCCCTGGAACATGATCTGGGTGCCGCCGAGTTCGACCGTCTCCGCGCAGCGGCGCAGGATGTCGTCGAGGTCGCGGGTCCAGCCCTTGTCGGTGTCCTTGGGGGCCGCGTAGAAGGCGCAGAACTTGCACGCCGTCACGCAGACGTTGGTGTAGTTGATGTTCCGCTCGATGATGTACGTCGCGATGTGCTCCGTGCCGGCGTACCGGCGGCGGCGCGCGCGGTCGGCGGCGGAGCCGAGCGCGTGGAGGGGGGCCGAGCGGTAGAGGTCGAGCGCCTCTTCGGGGGTGATCCGGCCACCCTCGGCAGCGCGGTCGAGGACAGACTGCTGGTCGGCCTTCTCGGTCACCGGGGCGTCACCTTTCGGCGGTGTATCAGTGGATCTACGGACCGATCCAGCGTACGCCAGGGGTACGGGCCGACCGGCTGCCGGGCTCGCGGGGTCCTCGCGGGGCCTCGTGGGGACCCGCAGGGTCTTCGAGGTCGCTACTGCTTCTTCAGCGTCCCCGTCGGGTTGCCCGCCGCCTCCTCCGTCGAGACGAAGCTCAGATCACCGTTGCCGGTGAGCGTGAACGTCAGCGCGGCGGCCTCCGTGGTCGTGCACAGCCCCGCCCTGCCGGGCCGCTCGGGATCGGTCGACTCCTCGATCCGGATCTCCTTGGCGGTGGCCGACACGAGCGTGCCCACGCCGTAGCACTCGACCTCCACGCCGAGCAGCGAGAGGAGGCTGGTCGAGCGGAACACCTTCTCGCCCTTCCCGCCCTCGGTGATCTCGACGGTGTAGTCGCCGTGCGGCACGCCGGAGTCCTCGGTCGTCGGCCCCTTCCAGGTGCCGACGAACTGCTCGGGCACGGCCGCCGGCGCGCCGGTGGCACTCTCCGTGGGGCTGCCGGTCGGGCTGCCGCTGGGGCTGTCCGTGGCGGCATCGGGCGCCGTGGCCGACGGCTTGGGGCTCGCGCCCGCCGAGCCCCGGTCGGCCGAGTCCGACGACTTGTTGTCCGAGAACTGGTCCAGGAGCAGCGTCCCGCCCAGCGTGACCGCGGCCAGCGCTCCCGCCACGGCGAGGGCGACGGTGCAGCTCACCTTGCGGCGGCGCGGTCCGGCCCGGCCCGCGGTGACCGAGAGGGACATCCGGGGGTCGTCGGTGTCCTGGCCGCCACGGGGCGGGCCAGTCGGGTGCGCCTTCACGTCCGGCTCCGTCGGCGGCCCGAACTCGCCGAGCGGGAGCGCCGGCTGGGATGGGTGTCCGGTCGACTCCGGAGGCGTGGGCCAGTGCACCGGCTGCCCGGGAGCGTCCCGTACGGGCTGCGCCGTCTCCAGGTTCAGCAGTTCTATGGCGGCCCGGCTGATCTCCCGTACCAGTGGGTCCGGCAGCCAGCCCTCGTCCACCAGCGCGACCGCCCCGCCCGACGCGGCCGCGAGCCGCGCGGCGATCTCCGCCGGCGCGGGGCGCGCGGCCGGGTCCTTGGCGAGGCAGTGGGCCACCAGGTCCTTCAAGTCGCCTTCCAGCGCGCCCAGTTCGGGCTCCTCGTGGACGACCTTGTAGAGCAGCGCGGCGGAGGAGTCGCCGGGGAACGGGCTGACCCCGGCGGTGGCGTACGCGAGCACCGCGCCGAGCGAGAAGACGTCGGCCGCGCCCGTGACGCCCTTGCCGAGTATCTGCTCGGGCGACATGTAGCCGGGTGAGCCGACGGAGACGCCGGTGGAGGTGAGTGAGGCGGTGCCGTCCGTGGCGCGCGCTATCCCGAAGTCGATGAGCCGGGGCCCGTCGAGGGCGAGCAGGACGTTGGACGGTTTGACGTCGCGGTGGACGAGGCCCAGTTCATGGACCGCGCCCAGCGCCTCGGCGAGCCCGGCTCCCAGCGCCCGTACCGTCCGCTCGGGCAGGGGGCCGTACGTGGCGACCGCCTGGGTCAGCGAGGGGCCCGCCACATAGCCGGTGGCGACCCAGGGCGTGGCCGCCTCCGGGTCGGCGTCGAGCACCGGCGCCGTCCAGGCGCCGCCGACCCGGCGGGCCGCCGCGACCTCGCGGCGGAAGCGGGCCCGGAACTCCTCGTCCAGCGCGAAGTGCGGATGGATGACCTTGACGGCGACCGTCCGGCCGCCCTCCGACCTGGCCAGATAGACCCGGCCCATGCCGCCGGCGCCGAGTCTGCCCAGCAGCCGGTACGCGCCGATGGTGCGAGGCCCGTCCGCGTCGAGCGGCTGCATACCCGTCCCCTCCCCGTTCCCCGTCCCCCGTGTGCCGCTCCTACCTTCTCAGGACGGGAGCAACTCGACGTGGGGGTCGGCGGGATAGCCGGTCGTGGGTCCGGTGCGCCGGGCGAACTCCCGTACGCCCGCGAGCTGGTCGGGCCCGAAGCGGAAGTCGAGCGTCGTGAAGTAGCGCTCCAGCAGTTCCGCGTCGAAGGTCTCCCAGCGCGCGGCCTGCTCGGCGACCTTGGTGACCTCCTCCAGCGACACGTCGCGGGAGGCGAGGAACGCCTGGTGCACCAGGCGTACGGTCTCCGGCTCGCGCGCCAGGTAGTCCTTGCGCGCCGCCCACACCGCGAAGACGAACGGGAGCCCCGTCCAGTCCTTCCACATCTGTCCGAGGTCATGGACCTGGAGGCCGAGGCGCGGCGCGTCGTGCAGCGAGGCGCGCAGGGCGGCGTCGCCGATCAGTACGGCCGCGTCCGCCTCCTGCATCATCAGGCCGAGGTCGGGCGGGCACGTGTAGTAGTCGGGCGTGACTTCGTACTTCTCGGCGAGCAGGAGCTGCGCGAGCCGTACGGCGGTCCGCGAGGTCGAGCCGAGGGCCACCCGCGCCCCGTCCAGTTCGTCGAGCGGCACCTGCGAAACGATCAGGCAGGACATGACGGGGCCGTCGCAGCCGACCGCCAGATCGGGGAATGCCACGAGGTTCTCGGCATTACGGAGGAATTCGACCACGGTGACGGGACCGATATCGAGATCTCCGCGCACGAGGCTCTCGCTGAGCTTCTCCGGGGTGTCCTTCGTCAGCTCAAGATCGAAGAGGGCTCCTGTTCTGCCGAGGCCCCAGTAAAGGGGGAGGCAGTTCAGGAACTGGATGTGACCGACGCGCGGCCGGACGCGGGGGTGATCGCTTCCGCCCGTGTCGGGGCCTGCCGTGTTTTCAGAGGAGCTGTCCACACCGCGAGGCTAGACCTGTGAGGCGGGTGGGACGGGCAGGGGGTGCTGGACGGCGGCCTCGGGCGGGTCTCCTTCGCACGTCAGGAGCGTCGCCGCGTCACCCCGCCGGAGTCCTCTTCAAACGTCCGGGTGAGCCGATCTTTGGGTGATCTTTCCCCCTACCGCTGCCCGTGAGACGCGTGCTAGGCTCGCCGCAAGTTGCAGTTTGGTTTCCCTTGCAGTACAGAGCCTGCGGAGCATGTGACCCGCAGGCTTTTGTAGTTTTCAGACTTGTTTGCAGGTTCTGGAGCAGGGCAACCCTTTGGCCCAAGGAGGGCTTATGGCTACCGGAACCGTCAAGTGGTTCAACGCTGAAAAGGGCTTCGGCTTCATCGCCCAGGACGGCGGCGGCCCGGATGTCTTCGTCCATTACTCCGCGATCAACGCGTCCGGGTTCCGCTCCCTCGAGGAGAACCAGGTCGTGAACTTCGACGTCACCCAGGGCCCGAAGGGCCCGCAGGCGGAGAACGTAACCCCGGCCTAGTTGCCCGGGTCGGAAGATCGCGCACGGAAAAAGCAGTATCAAGGAGCCCTGTCCCCCGCATGTCCAGTGCGGGGAGCAGGGCTCCTGCCTTTCCTGCCGGCTACAGCGCGGCCACCGCCTCGTCGAGCACCAGCACCTTCGGGTCGACGGCCAGCGCCCGCGCGATCGCGAGCCGCTGCCGCTGACCGCCGGACATCCCGTGCGGACGCGCCCCGGCCTCGCGGGCGCCCAGCCCCACCCGGTCGAGCAGCCCGTCGGCCAGTGAGTCCTCGCGGCCTCCGAACTAGCCGCCCGGCACCTGGCGTTGGCGCTGGGCCGACGAGTTGGGCGAGACCTTCGCGAGCCGGGTGGAGTCGGTCCTCACCGCGCCGCACACACCGACCGGCATCACGGCGGAGTCCCTGACGGGGCTGGTGGTGGCGGACGTACTGCTGCTGGCGCTCACCACGCTGGACGAGACGCGCGCGGTCGAGTCGTCCCATCAACTGACGGCGCTGCGCGAGCAGTTGCCGGCGCCGCGCCGTAAGGGCTGAGATCGGGGGGCGTCAGCTGTACAACTCGTCGATCTCCGCCGCGAAGTCCGCCACGACCGCCGTCCGCCGCACCTTGAGCGACGGCGTCAGCTGCCCGCTCGCCTCCGTGAAGGAGACGGGCAGCACGCGGAAGCGGCGGATCGACTCGGCCCTGGACACCAGCCGGTTGGCCTCGTCGACCGCCCGTTGGAGCGCGGAGAGCAGGTCCTCGTCCGTGACCAGCTCGTCCCGCGTCAGGTGCTCCTTCTTCTTCATCTGGCGCCAGTGCGCGAGCCCTTCCGGCTCCAGGGTGATCAGGGCCGTGACGTACGGGCGGTTGTCGCCGAGCACCAGGCACTGGCCGATCAGCGGGTGGGCGCGCAGCCAGTCCTCCAGCGGGGCCGGGGCGACGTTCTTGCCGGCCGAGGTGATGATGATGTCCTTCTTGCGGCCGGTGATGGTGAGATAGCCGTCGTCGTCCAGCGCGCCCAGGTCCCCGGTCGCGAACCAGCCGTCGTCCAGGGCCGGTACGGGCTCGCCACGCTCCATGTCCCAGTAGCCGGTGAACACTTGACCGCCGCGCAGCAGCACCTCGCCGTCGTCGGCGATCCGTACGGAGGTGCCGGGCAGCGGCCAACCGACCGTGCCCAGGCGGGGTTTGAGCGGGGGCGTCACCGTGGCGGCGGCCGTGGTCTCCGTCAGGCCGTACCCCTCGAAGATCGTGATCCCCGCGCCCGCGTAGAAGGCGGCGAGGGAGCGCCCCAGCGGGGAGCCGCCGCAGATGGCCTGCACGACCTTGCCGCCGAGGGCGGCGCGTATGCGCCGGTAGACCAGCGGGTCGTAGAGCGCGCGGGCGGCTCTGAGGGGCAGCCCGGGGCCGGGGCCCGTACCGGCGGTGGCGGCCTCGACGGCCAGCCCGTACCGGCGGGCGATCCTCGCCGCGCGGTCGAAGGAGGCGGCGCGGCCCATCTTCTCGGCGGTGGCGCGGCCGGTGTTGAAGACCTTCTCCAGGACGTACGGGATGGCCAGCAGGAAGGTCGGCCGGAAGCCGGCGAGATCGGCGATGAGGTCGTCGGTGCGCAGCGACGGCGCGTGCCCGAGCCGTACCCGCGCGCGCAGACAGCCCACCGCGACCATGCGTCCGAAGACATGGGAGAGCGGCAGGAAGAGCAGCGTGGAGGCGGGCTCCTTGCTCACCGACTTGAAGACGGGGTGGAGCAGTTCGATGCAATTGTCCACCTCCGCGAAGAAGTTGGCGTGCGTGAGGACGCAGCCCTTCGGGCTTCCCGTGGTGCCGGAGGTGTAGACGAGGGTCGCGAGGGACGCGGGCGAGAGCGCGGCGCGCCGCGCCTCCAGCTCCGTGTCGGGGACATCGGCGCCGGCCGCGCACAACGCGTCGACGGCGCCGGTGTCGAAGGTCCAGAGGTGGGCCAGGTCCGGCAGTTGCCTGCGCTCGTGGCTGATCAGCCGGGCCTGTTCCTTGCTCTCGACCGCGCAGGCGACGGCGCCGGAGTCCTGGAGGATCCAGCGGGTCTGGAAGGCGGAGGAGGTGGGGTAGACGGGGACGGTGACGAGGCCGGCGGCCCAGGCCGCGAAGTCCAGGAGCGTCCACTCGTAGGTCGTACGGGCCATGATCGCGAGCCGGTCACCGGGCCGCAGCCCCTCCGCGATCAGCCCCTTGGCGACAGCGCGGACCTCGTCGGCGAACGCGGCGGCGGTGACGTCCCGCCAACGCCCGTCGGCCTCTTTACGGCTGAGGACGGCCTCGTCCGGGGCGTCCCGCGCGTTGTCGAAGGGGATGTCGGCGAGTGAGCCGTCCGGTGCGGGCGGCACGAGGGGCGGCACGGAGACCTGTCGTACGACTCCGTCCACCCACAGCTTCTCGGGCTCGACCTGCGCGAGACCCGGCGGCGCGGACGGTTGAGCCGGCGGCGCGGGCGGGAGCGGGGGCTCAGGCGCGGACGGCGGCTCCGGCGGCGCGGGCACCTGCCATGGCTGGGCCCCGGCGCCATCGGCGGGTACGTCTGCGGACACGCGCTGTTCCCTCATCTCTGCACGGAGCGGGAGGCTCCGGCCCGGCCAGAGTAAATCCGGAGCGGGTCGCGAAATCAAGACAGCGACGCCGTCACCGCGTCCCCCGGCCAACTACCGCAGTGTGGCTGCCGAGTTGCCCGCCGACCAACGCTCGCCGTCCAGCAGTCTCCCCAGCCCCGTCCAGGCGAAGTTCATCAGCGTGGACGCGGCCTCCTTGGCCGAGACGTCCGGCGTCTCGTTCGCCCACCCGGCCAGCGCCTCGGCGGCGCCGACGAGTGCCTGGGCGACCCCGACGACGTCCCGGTCACCGAGATCCGCCAGATCGGGCGCGGCGGGTGACGCGCGGCCCGCGTCCCTGAGCAGGCCGGTCACCAGGGCGACCAACTCCTCCCGCATCGAGCCAACTTCGGCGGCGAAGGACTCCCCGTGCGTACGGGCCTGCCGGTGCAGCACCGACCAGGCGTCGGGGTTCTCCGCCGTATGCGCGAAGAACGCGGTGAGCCCGGCCCACAGTTGCTCGTCCGGCGCGAGCCCCGGCTCCACGACACCGGCGCGTACGGCCACGAGGAGCGCGTCGGCCTCGCGGCGGATGCACGCGGTGAACAGGTCCTCCTTGGAGTTCAGATACAGATACACCAACGGCTTGGAGACACCGGCCAGTTCGGCGATCTCGTCCATCGACGCCGCTCGATATCCCCGCCGCCCGAAGGTCGCCACCGCGGCGTCCATCATCTGCCGCTCACGCACCTCACGCGGCATCCGTTTGATCTTGCCCGCGCCTGCGGAACCCACCTGGTCGTCCTCCCACCCCACGTCCCCCCGAACCCGGGTAAGCCTACGGTCAGCGAGGAGGACGCGGCGGCGCCCCCGGCCGAAAAGACCGGGGGCGCCACCAGGATGTGACTCGTGATCAGTTACCGCGTCACGCGGCGACCGGGACAGCGGTCTTGCGGTCGCTGGGCTCCGGCTCCGGCTCCGGCTCGTCGATCGGGTTCGCCGACGCCGAGTTGTACTTGTCGTGGTCCAGGATCTTCTCCCGGGCCGCGACGATGACCGGGACCAGGGCCTGGCCCGCGACGTTCGTCGCCGTACGCATCATGTCCAGGATCGGGTCGATGGCGAGCAGCAGACCCACGCCCTCCAGCGGCAGACCCAGCGTGGAGAGGGTCAGGGTCAGCATGACCGTCGCGCCGGTGAGACCGGCCGTGGCCGCCGAACCGACCACCGAGACGAAGGCGATCAACAGGTAGTCCTGGATGCCGAGTTGGACGTCGAAGATCTCCGCGATGAAGATCGCGGCCAGCGACGGGTAGATCGCCGCGCAGCCGTCCATCTTGGTGGTGGCGCCGAACGGGACGGCGAAGCTCGTGTACTCCTTCGGCACGCCGAGGCGCTCGGTCACCCGCTGGGTGACGGGCATCGTGCCGACCGAGGAGCGGGAGACGAAGGCCAGCTGGATCGCGGGCCAGGCGCCCTTGAAGAACTGGATCGGGCTGACCTTGGCGACCGTCACCAGCAGCAGCGGGTAGACGCCGAAGAGGACCAGGGCGCAGCCGATGTACACGTCGGCGGTGAAGGTGGCGTAGTCGCCGATCAGGTCCCAGCCGTAGTCCGCGATGGCGTAGCCGATGAGTCCGACGGTGCCGAGCGGGGCGAGCCGGATGACCCACCACAGGGCCTTCTGGAGCAGTTCGAGCACGGACTCGCTGAGCGCCAGGATCGGCGCGGCGCGGTCACCGAGCTTGAGCGCGGCGATGCCCGCGACGGCGGCCAGGAAGACGATCTGGAGGACGTTCAGCTCGGTGAACGGGGTGATCACGTCCGTCGGCACGATGCCGGTCAGGAAGTCGAGCCAGGAGCCCGAACCCTCGGGCTTCTGGCCGTCCTTGGGGGTGAGGCCGGTGCCGGAGCCGGGGTTGGTGATCAGGCCGATCACGATGCCGATGACGACGGCGATCAGTGAGGTGATCAGGAACCAGAGCAGGGTGCGCGAGGCCAGCCTGGCGGCGTTGTTGACCTTACGGAGATTGGTGATCGACACCAGGATCGCGAAGAAGACCAGCGGGGCGACGGCCAGCTTCAGCAGCTGGACGAAGATGCTGCCGACCTTGTCGAGCGTGGTGTAGAGCCAGTTGATGTCCTGGCTGCGGGCGAGCCAGCCGAGCAGGACGCCGAGTACGAGACCGGCGACGATCTGGGCCCAGAACGGGACCTTGGGTATGGAGAAACCTGGGCCTGAACCGGCCGGCTTGTCGGCCTGGTCGGCCTTGCCGGTGGTGGCGGGCTCGGAATTCGCGGACACGGACACACTCCAGTTGGGCATACGGAGGTACGGGGACGAGGGGGTGGAACTGGGGGGTGCGGCGCCCGTGCGTCAGAAGGGGCGCCGCCGCATGAAGCGGGCTCGGATCAGCGAGAGCCGCAACAGACCGCGGACATGCAGCGGCAGAGATCGACATGCAGGCGCGCCACGAGCGGGACGCTCACGGCAAGATGGCGCACTGATGTCTTCATGCTCAGTACATTAACACCGGGACTTTGGGATACTCAAAGGTCTGCTTTGAGGTATCGGCACGCGGAGAGCCGCGCGGAGAGCCGCCAACTGCCCCTGGAAACACCGACGCCCCAGCGCGTGAGCGGCTGGGGCGGGACGGACCGGGGTACGGACCGGCGTACGGGTGTGACGAAACTTACGCGGAGCTTATGGCGCGCATACGGGACAGGGGCGCGTCCTACTGGGTCGCGCCGTCCTCCTGCGTACGGTTCGCCTCCAGCTTGGCCTTCGCGGAGTCGACCTTCCCGACGAGCTGCGCGGACATCTCGTCGCGCTGCTTGCGCAGCAGGATGAAGCTGAGCGGCGCGGAGACGACCAGCGCGAGCAGCAGCACCCAGATGAAGTTGGAGTCGCCGAGGCCCTTGGGCAGCGCGCCGAACTGGACCAGGGCGGCGACGACGACGAAGGACCCGACGAAGATGCCCAGGCGCATCGCGGTGTAGCGAATCGTGGCGCTCGTTCTGGCGGCGGTCACAGCGGCCCTCTCTCCTCGTGCTCCTCGTGACGACGTCCGTGTCCGACGTCCGTGTCGGACATACGCGTCCGACGTACGGCATCCAGTGAAGCACGCCGCCCGGCGTCCCATATAAGGGGGTTACCGCTCAGGGCACTCGGTTCAAGACGTTCGGTTCAAGGGACCCGGTGCAGCGGCAGCAGCATCGTGATGTCGTCGCGGTCGTCGCCGGGCGCCACCCGTATCGCGTCCGGCACCCGGCCGACCTCCTTGTAGCCGCACGACTCGTAGAAGCGGTCCACCCCCGTGCCACCCCGGCAGGTGAGCCGTATCGCCTCGATGCCGTCGATGCCGCGGGCCGCGTCGGCCGTCGCGTCCATCAGGTCGCGGCCGTACCCGTTGCCCTGGTGCCGCGGGTGGACCATCACCGTGTACAGCCAGAGCCAGTGCCGCATCAGCCGGTGGGTGTTGAACGTGAGGAAGGCCGTGGCGGCCACGGCGCCCTCCTCGTCGTACCCGACGAGCAGCCGGGTCCGCCCCTCGGCCATCGACACGAGATGCTTGACCAGCTCGGCGCGTACGTCGTCCGGATTCGCCGGGGGTACGAAGCCGACGGCGCCGCCCGCGTCGGAGACGTCCGTCCAGAGCGCGACGACGCCGTCGCGCAGGGCCGGGTCGACGGGCGGGTCCAGGATGAACGTAAGCGGCATTCCGCAACAGTAACCATTACCCGCCCATGCGCTCAACCCCGGTCCAGAACGCGAGAAGCCCCAGCTCAGCGAGCTGGGGCCGCTCGACGGGAACGTACCGGAAGATCAGAGCCGCATCGGCTGCGGCGTCTCACGCCGGTCCGCGTCGGGGCCCGGGTACTCCCGGATGATCTCGTAGCGCGTGTTCCGCTCGACGGGGCGGAAACCGGCGTCGCGGATCAGGTCGAGCAGATCCTCACGGCCGAGCTTGTTCGGCGTGCCGTAGTTGTCGGCGTCGTGCGTGATCTTGTACTCGACGACCGAGCCGTCCATGTCGTCCGCGCCGTGCTGGAGCGCGAGTTGGGCGGTCTGCACACCGTGCATCACCCAGAAGACCTTCACGTGCGGGACGTTGTCGAACAGCAGCCGGGAGACGGCGAAGGTCTTCAGCGCCTCGGCGCCGGTGGCCATCGTCGTACGCGCCTGGAGGCGGTTACGGACCTTGCCGTCCTGCATGTCCACGAAGTCGTGCTGGTAGCGCAGCGGGATGAAGACCTGGAACCCGCCGGTCTCGTCCTGGAGTTCACGCAGCCGCAGCACATGGTCGACCCGGTGCCTGGGCTCCTCGATGTGGCCGTACAGCATCGTGCACGGGGTCTTGAGACCCTTCTCGTGCGCGAGCCGGTGGATGCGCGACCAGTCTTCCCAGTGCGTGCGGTGGTCGACGATGTGCTGCCTGATCTCCCAGTCGAAGATCTCGGCGCCACCGCCCGTCAGCGATTCGAGCCCGGCGTCGATCAGCTCGTCGAGGATCTCACTGGCCGTCAGCCCGGAGATCGTCTCGAAGTGGTGGATCTCGGTGGCCGTGAACGCCTTGAGCGAGACCTCCGGCAGCGCCTCTTTAAGAGCCTTGAGCGAGCGCGGGTAGTAACGCCAAGGGAGCGTCGGGTGGAGCCCGTTGACGATGTGCAGCTCGGTGAGGCTCTCGCCGCGCATCGCCGTGGCGAGCCGGACCGCCTCCTCGATACGCATCGTGTACGCGTCCTTCTCGCCCGGCTTGCGCTGGAACGAGCAGTAGGCGCACGACGCGGTGCAGACGTTCGTCATGTTGAGGTGACGGTTGACGTTGAAGTGGACGACGTCACCGTTCTTACGCGTCCGCACCTCGTGCGCGAGACCGCCCAGCCAGGCCAGGTCGTCCGACTCGTAGAGGGCGATGCCGTCCTCACGGGTCAGCCGCTCGCCGGCCCTGACCTTCTCCTCCAGCTCGCGCTTGAGCCCCACATCCATGACAGATGCAGTCATGCGGCGCCTCCCACTGTGTGTGCCATATGTCCGCCGGACGCCCGGTTATCAGGCTCCACCAACCGTACGCCTACGTTTCGTCGGGAAGTTCGCCGACCCGGTTCTCCCACTTCGTGGAGAGCACGATGGTCGTACGGGTCCGCGAGACGCCCTTCGTACTGCCGAGGCGGCGGATCGTCTTCTCCAGACCGTCGACGTCGCCGGCGCGGACCTTGAGCATGTACGAGTCGTCGCCGGCGATGAACCAGCAGTCCTCGATCTCGCTCAGACCGCGCAATCGGTGCGCGACGTCCTCGTGGTCGGCGGCGTCGGAGAGCGAGATGCCGATCAGCGCGGTGACACCGAGGCCTAGCGAGGCCGAGTCGACGGTGGCGCGGTAGCCGATGATGACGCCTGCGGCCTCCAGCCGGTTGATGCGGTCGGTGACGCTGGGCCCGGAGAGCCCGACGAGCCGGCCGAGCTCGGCGTACGAGGCTCTGCCGTTCTCCCTGAGGGCCTGGATGAGCTGCCTATCCACGGCGTCCATATGCCTGAAGCCTTCCATTGTTCAGCTATCTCGCAAGTTGATGTATGCAATCTGAGGCAGTGTGCAATCTAGGGCAGTGCGGCGACGAGCCGGTGCATGCACGGACTCGCTACGATGCTCCCGGCCCCGGCCCCGTCCCCGTACGGGAGCCGCCGCCCAGCTCCCCCTCCCAGCGGCGGTACAACCGGTGCGGCACCCTTGCCGCGTCCAGCACCCGCCCGGCGACGAAGTCCACCAGGTCCTGGATGTGCGTCGCCCCCGCGTAGAAACCCGGGGACGCGGGCAGCACGACGGCGCCCGCCTCGTCCAGGGTCACCAGATGCTTGAGGGTCCCTCCGCCCAACGGGGTCTCCCGGACGGCGACCACCAGTGCGCGGCGCTCCTTGAGCGTGACGCTCGCCGCGCGTTGCAGCAGGTCCTTCGACAGCCCGAGCGCGACACCCGCCACACAGGCCGTGGAGGCGGGGACGATCAGCATCCCCTTGACCGGGTACGACCCCGAGGACGGCCCGGCCGCCAGATCACCGGCGGCCCAGTGCCGTACGTCCGACACGTCGGGGGCGAAGGTGTCCGGCTTTCCGTCGGCGCCCCGGGCCAGCCACGTGCGCAGATCGTCCCGCCAGTGCGCGTCCCGGAAGGAGATCCCCGT
Organism: Streptomyces sp. NPDC057137; assembly: GCF_042670825.1. NCBI lineage: Bacteria > Bacillati > Actinomycetota > Actinomycetes > Kitasatosporales > Streptomycetaceae > Streptomyces > Streptomyces sp. NPDC057137. The sequence continues at coordinate 189,737 of NZ_JBHUUW010000006.1, forward strand.
CTCGTCGAGCAGCGTGAGGCGCGACGCGCGGCTGACGATCAGATCGACGCTCTCGCCGGCGTCGAGCAGCCCGCGCAGCACCGCCGCCGCGTACGGGGTCCCCGACGCGCCGGAGACTCCGACGACCCACGGCCGCCGGGGCCCCGCCGTGGGCCGCTCGGCATGGCGCTGGTCCTCAAGGTCCGATCCGGGTTTCACGCGTCCGACCCTATCCGGCGTCCGGAAGCAGGAACCGGGGACGGTGCCTCGTGCGTTCCAGGGATGGGAGCGCGACGACCCTTGGGGGGCGACATGCCGGATTCATCCATCGACAGGAACGCGGTGCGCCGTATCAAAGCGGCGGCCGCGCTGATGCTGGGCTGGCTGGCGCTGCTCTGGATCCTGGAGGCCGTGGACACCTCGACGGGCGCGCTGGAGACGTACGGGCTGAGCCCACGCGATCTGGGCGAGCTGCGCGATGTCATCCCGATGGCGTTCCTGCACCACGGATTCGACCATCTGGCGTCCAACGCCCTGCCGTTGCTCGTGCTCGGCTTCCTCGCGGCGCTCAGCGGCATAGGCCACTTCCTGCGCGTGGTCCTCACGATCATGGTGATCGGCGGCCTGGGCGTCTGGCTCACGGCCGCGGACAACTCCGTCACGGCGGGGGCGTCCGGTGTGGTCTTCGGGCTGCTCGGCTATCTGCTGGTCCGCGGCTTCGTGAATCGCAGCATGGTGGACATCGTGGTGGGCGTGCTGGTCCTGGTGATGTACGGATCGGCGCTGTGGGGCGTCCTGCCCACGAATCCGTCGGTGAGCTGGCAGGGGCATCTCTTCGGCCTGATAGGCGGGGTGCTGGCGGCGTTCATGTTCCGCCGCCCCAAGCGCCAGGTCCCGGCGGGCGCGCTCATATCCTGACCGCGCCCACCGCTCCGCCTGCCCGTCAGACGGTCAGGCCGCGTACGAGCAGGTCGAGCAGCGCGCAGATGAAGAGCGCCATCCCAATGAAGCCGTTCACGGTGAAGAAGGCCCGGTTGAGACGGGACAGATCGTTCGGCTTCACGACCTGGTGCTCGTAGAGGAACGCGGCGGCGACGATCAGCAGACCGACCCAGAAGAACAGACCGGCGTCGGTGGCCAGCGCGTACCAGACCAGCAGGGCCGTGGTCACGACGTGCGCGACCCGCGCGCCGTACAGCGCGGCCGGGATGCCGAAGCGCGCCGGGACGGATTTCACGCCGTGCGCGCGGTCCGCCTCGACGTCCTGGCTGCCGAAGATCAGGTCGAAGCCGCCGATCCAGATGCCGACGGCCAGACCGAGGATGACGGCGTCCCACGACCACTCGCCGGTGACGGCGATCCAGGCGCCGACCGGGCCCATGGCTTGGGCGAAGCCGAGGATGGCGTGCGGGAAGTTCGTGAAGCGCTTCCCGTACGGATAGACGACCATCGGGACCACGGCGACGGGAGCGAGCGCCAGACAGAGCGGATTGAGCAGGGCGGCGGCGCCCAGGAACACCACGAGGGCGACGAGCGCGCCCGTCCACGCGGAGCGCACCGACACCGCGCCGGTCACCAACTCGCGGTTCGCGGTACGGGGGTTACGGGCGTCGATCTCGCGGTCGATGATCCGGTTGCAGGCCATCGCGAAGGTCCGCAGGCCCACCATGGCGATCGTGACGAGCAGCAGCCGGCCCCAGTGGATGTTCTTGTCGAGCTGGAACATGGCCGTCAGCGCGGCGATGTACGCGAACGGCAGCGCGAAGACCGAGTGCTCGATCATCACGAGCCGCAGGAACGCCCGGGTCCTGCTGCCGGACGGCGCGGACCCCGGCCCCGAGGACCGCCCCTGTCGTCCCTGTCGTCCCTGCCCGACGAGTCCGTCGGCTCCCTCGGCGGCACTGGTCACAGGCCGTACTCCCTCCAGCGCTTCGTCACCCGGTCTGCGGTCTCCGGGTCGGACTCGACCATCTCCGGCCAGCCGCCGTCCCGCGTGTACCCCTCCTCGGGGAGTTTGCGCGTCGCGTCGATACCGGCCTTGCCACCCCAGAACTGCTGGTACGAGGAGTGGTCGAGGTGGTCGACCGGGCCCTCCACGACCGTCAGGTCCCGCGAGTAGTCGGTGTTCCCCAGCGCCCGCCAGGACACCTCGTGCAGATTGTGGACGTCGCAGTCGGCGTCCACGACGACGATCAGCTTGGTGAGCGACATCATGTGGGCGCCCCAGATGGCGTGCATCACCTTCTGCGCGTGCTTCGGGTACTTCTTGTCGATCGCGACGATCGCGCAGTTGTGGAAGCCGCCCGACTCCGGCAGGTGGTAGTCCACGATGTCGGGCACGATGATCTTGAGCAGCGGCAGGAAGAACCGTTCCGTCGCCCGCCCCAGCGGCCCGTCCTCCGTCGGCGGCCGGCCGACCACGATCGACTGGAGCAGCGGGCGCTTGCGCATCGTCACGCAGTCGATGGTCAGCGCGGGGAACGGCTCCTGCGGCGTGTAGAAGCCGGTGTGGTCGCCGAACGGCCCCTCCGGCAGCATCTCCCCCGGCTCCAGCCAGCCCTCGATGACGACCTCGGCGTTGGCCGGCACCTGGAGCGGCACCGTACGGCAGTCGACCATCTCGATCCGCTTGCCCTGTACGAAGCCGGCGAAGAGGTACTCGTCGATGTCGCCGGGCAGCGGGGCGGTGGAGGCGTACGTCACAGCGGGCGGACAGCCGAAGGCGATGGCGACGGGCAGCCGCTCACCGCGCCTGGCGGCGACCTGGTAGTGGTTCGCGCTGTCCTTGTGGATCTGCCAGTGCATGCCGATGGTGCGCTTGTCGTGGCGCTGGAGCCGGTAGAGCCCGAGGTTGCGGACGCCGGTCTCCGGGTGCTTGGTGTGTGTCAGACCGAGGTTGAAGAAGGATCCGCCGTCCTCGGGCCAGGTGAACAGCGCGGGCAGCCGGTCCAGATCCACGTCGTCGCCGGTGAGGACGACCTCCTGCACGGGCGCGCTGCCGGGCTTCACCTTCTTCGGCGGCACATGCGTCATCGTGCCGAGCTTCCCGAACGCCTCGCGCACCCCCACGAAACCCTGCGGCAGTTCGGGCTTGAGCAGCCCGCCGATCTTGTCGCTGATGTCCGTGTACGACGTGAGGCCGAGCGCCTTGAGGAGCCGGCGGTCCGTCCCGTACACGTTCATCGCCAGGGGCATGTCGGAGCCCTTGACGTTCTCGAAGAGGAGCGCGGGCCCGCCCGCCTTGTTCACCCGGTCGACGATCTCGCCGACTTCCAGATACGGATCGACCTCGGCCTTGATGCGCTTGAGGTCGCCGTCGCGCTCCAGCGCCCGGAGCAGAGAGCGAAGATCGTCGTAAGCCATGCCGTCCAGTATCTGCTACTCGCTACCCTGGACCTGTAACCGGGGCCACCGCCCCGTAATCGATCTCCATTCCCAGGGGGCGCCATGCTTCGGGTGCTGATGATTCTGGTGCCGCTGGCTCTCAGCATCTATGCCTTCATCGACTGCATCACCACCGACGAGAAGGACATCCGCCATATCCCCAAGCCCATCTGGGCCATTCTGGTGCTGCTCTTCCCGCTGGTCGGCTCGATCGCGTGGCTGATCGCGGGCAAGAAGCCCACGGCCGGCATCGGCTCGGCGGGCGGCCGCCGGGGCGGCTGGGTCGCGCCGGACGACAACCCCGACTTCCTCAAGTCCCTTGAGAAGGACGGCAAGAAGGACGGCACGAAGGACGCGGCGGCGAAGGACGGCGAGAAGAAGGAAGAGACGCCGGTCGCGGATCACGCGGAGAACGCGGACGCGCTGGCCGAACTGGAGCGGCGCGAGGCCGATCTGCGTCGCCGGGAGGCCGAGATCGAGCGCCGCGAGAAGGAGAAGGGCGGCAGCGCCGACGACGTCCCGCCGGCGGGCTGAGGCACCTCACGTACGACAGCGGCGTGCCCCCGGCCTGACCGGCCGGGGGCGCGCCGCTGTTCTGTTCCCGCTCGGTCAAACTCCCGCGTACGAGTGCTTTCCGGTGACGAAGATGTTGACGCCGTAGTAGTTGAACAGCCAGCAGCCGAAGGCGATCAGCGCCAGCGTCGCCGCCTTGCGGCCCTTCCAGCCCGCCGTGGCGCGCGCGTGCAGATAAGTGGCGTAGGCGACCCAGGTGATGAAGGACCAGACCTCCTTGGGGTCCCAGCCCCAGTAGCGGCCCCAGGCGTCGCCGGCCCAGATCGCGCCCGCGATGATCGTGAAGGTCCAGAGCGGGAAGACGGCGGCGTTCACGCGGTACGAGAACTTGTCGAGCGTCGCGGCGGCGGGCAGTCGCTCCATGACGGACGACCACGCGCGGCCGACGGTGACACCGCGGGCGACCTTGGACTCGTACACGTCGCGCAGCAGGTAGAACAGCGTGCCCACGGCGCCGAGGTAGAAGACCGCGCCGCAGAAGATCGCGGTGGAGACGTGGATCCAGAGCCAGTACGAGTGCAGTGCCGGGACCAGTTGGTCGCTGTCGGTGTAGAGCACGGTCGTCGCGACGCCCAGGTTGAGCAGGACCGTGGTGACCAGCGGCAGTCCGATCCAGCGGACGTTCTTCTTCGTGAGGAGGAAGGCGAGGTACGTGCCGACCGCCACCGTGGAGAAGGTGGTGGAGAACTCGTACATGTTGCCCCACGGCGCGCGCTGGACCGCCATCGCGCGGCTGATGACGCCCGCCGCCTCGATCAGGAAGCCGAGCGCGGTCAGGGCGACGGCGATACGTCCGTACAGGTCGCCCTTGAGCGTGCCGCCCGCCGCGCCGGGGCCGTCGGGCACGTCGCGGCGCCCGGCCGCCGAGCGCGTGATGACCTTGGGCCGCTCCAGGACGGCGGTGCCGCCGCCGTTCTCCTTCTCCGCCGTGCGCACCTCGACCGTGGCGGCGGCCGTCGCACCGGTGCCGGTCAGCGCGGCGGCGGTACGGCCGACCTTGCTGCGGCTACCCAGGACCCATTCGACGATATGGGCGAAGAAGGCCAGGGTGTAGACGGCCATGGACGAATAGACCAGCACGTTGGCGGTGTGCGCCAGGTTCTCGTTGGTGGTGGCGGCGAGGATCACTTCTCAGCCCCTTCGACAGGCTCTCCGGCAGGTGTGGCGGGGTTGGCGGGTGCTTCTGCGGCTTCTTCAGATTCTTCGGGTGCTACCGGCGCTGTCGGCTCGGTCGGCGCTGTCGGCGCTGTCGGCGCCTCCGCGTTGAGCGTCAGCGCCAGGTCGCCCAGTTCCTCGGGGAGCTTCGCCGACTCGCTGCGGCCGAGGCCGGCCATCTCCACGACGGTGACGCCGTCGGCGCCCCGTACCGCGCGGACCCAGATCCGGCGCCGCTGGATGAAGAGCGAGCCCACGAGCCCGATGACGGCCCCGATCGCACCGGTGAGGGCGAGCCCGTTGCCGGGCTGCTGCGAGACCTGGAAGGTCGCCCACTCCTTGATGTCCTTCTCGAAGGTCACCGAGCCCGCGCCGTTCGGCAGCTTCATCGTCTCGCCGGGCAGCAGCCGCTGTGCGAGCTTCTTGCCGTCGGCGTCCTTGAACTGCTTCATCTTGCTGGTGTCCAGCTGGTACACGTTCTGCGGCAGACCGGAGTCGACGCCGAGGCTGCCCTGGTAGCCGGTGAGCGCGAGCACGGGATAGTCCAGCTCGGGGAACTGGGAGAACATGTTGCCGTTGCCCTTGCCCGCGAAGGTCGGGACGAAGAAGGCGTTGAAGCCGAGTTGCTGCTTCTTGCCGTTCTTGTCCTTGTAGCCGTCCATCACCTTGATCGCGCCGGTCGACGTGATGTTGTTGTCGATCGGCAGCAACGGGGTCGCGCCCTTGAAGACGACCTTGCCCTTGCCGTCCCGGACGGTGAGGACGGGGGCGTACCCGTGGCCGATCAGATAGACCTTCGAACCCTTGACCTCCAGGGGCTCGTTGACCTCGATGACGGCCTTGCGCTCCTTGCCGCTCGCGTCCGTCGAGTAGCTGACGTGGGCCTCGAACTCGCGGGCGGTGCCGACCTGCGGTCCCTTGCGCTCGAAGGTCCCGACGAACTTGTCGAGGTTGAAGCTGAACGGTTCCAGGTCGTCGGTGTCGTACATCGAGCCCGACTTGAAGTCGTCGTACTGCGTGAGGGTGTTGGAGAAGCCGTCGCCCTCCATGATCAGCTTTCCGCCCTCGGACTTGAACAACTGCCCGGTGGCGAAGGCCACCAGCATCACGATCAGCGCGATGTGGAAGAGCAGATTGCCGGTCTCGCGGAGGTAGCCCTTCTCGGCGGCGACCGCGTCCCCGACGGTGTGCGCGCGGAAGCGCCGCCGCTTGAGCATGGTGAGCGCGGCCTCGCGGGCCTCGTCCGGCTCGGCGGTCGTACGCCAGGTCGTGTACGCGGGAAGCCGGTCGAGCCGCTTGGGGGCGCCCGGCGGACGGCCGCGCAGCTGCCCGACGAACTGCCAGGTGCGCGGGACGATGCAGCCGATGAGCGAGATGAAGAGCAGGAGGTAGATCGCCGAGAACCACACCGAGCTGTAGACGTCGAACAGCTGGAGCTTGTCGTAGATCGGTGTGACCGTCTCGTGCTTCTCCTGGAACGTCTGGACCTTCAGCTCGTCGACGCTGTTCTGCGGGATGAGCGAGCCGGGGATGGCGGCGAGCGACAGCATGAAGAGCAGGATCAGCGCGACGCGCATCGAGGTGAGCTGACGCCAGAACCAGCGGATCCAGCCGAGCGGACCGAGGCTGGGCCCGCCGATGGCGGACTCCTCGCGGGGGGCGGTGGAGAGCTGCGATCCGGCGGCGCCGAGTTCGCGGGTCTCGCGTGCTTCGGGTGACTCGGGCGTCTCGGCCGCATCGGCCGTGGTGCCGTCGGCGGCTGCCGCTGTCGTCTCTGTCTTGCTCATGGAACTAGATCCCCACCGTGAAGCCGTTGGTCCACGCCTGCATGTCCTGCATGATGCTGTCCCACACGCCGGTCACCAGCAGCACCCCGGTCGCGATCATCATCACGCCGCCGACCCGCATCACCCACATGTAATGGCGCTTGACCCAGCCGAACAGGCCCAGTGCCTTGCGGAACGCCACGGCGGCGAGCACGAAGGGCACACCGAGCCCGATGCAGTACGCGACGGTCAGTATGGCCCCTCGCCCCGCCGTCGCCTGGTCGAAGGCCAGCATGTTCACGGAGGTGAGCGTCGGGCCGATGCACGGTGTCCAGCCGACCCCGAACATCGCGCCCAGCAGCGGAGCACCGACGAGGCCCGACACCGGCTTCTTGTGGACGCGGAACTCGCGCTGCGTGAGCCAGGGCAGCAGCCCCATGAAGAACACGCCCATCGCGATCATGAGTACTCCGAGGATCCGGGAGATGACCGCCCGGTTGTCCTGGAGGGTGTTGCCGAAGTAGCCGAAAAGCGCGCCGCCGGAGACGAAGACCGCGGTGAAGCCGGTGATGAACAGCACCGCGCCGGTGACCATCCGCCCCCGTCGGGCGTCGCCCAGATCGGTGCCGCTGATGCCGGTGACGTACGAGAGATAGCCGGGTACGAGGGGCAGTACGCACGGCGAGAAGAACGAGACGAGACCACCCAGCAGCGCGATCGGCAGCGCGACCATCAACGCACCGTCGAAGACGGTCTCATTCATGCCGGGAACAGCGGCGAGAACCTCCACGGGATCACTTCTCCGCGATCAGCGGGTCGATCAGCTCGCGCAGCTTCTTGTCGTCGAGCGCCTTGAGCGAGCGGGCCGCGATCTTCCCGTCCCGGTCGAGCACGATCGTGGAGGGGATCGCCTGCGGGTTGAGGGTGCCCTTCGGGAAACCGTTGACGATGAGCTTGCCCGCCGGGTCGTAGATGCTCGGGTACGCGACGCCGTAGTCCTTCTCGAAGGCTATGGCCGCGCCCTTGTTGGCGTCGCGGGCGTTCAGCCCGACGAAGGCGATGTCCTGCCCCTTGGCCTCGGTCTCCTTGGCGACCTTCGCGAAGTACGGCGCCTCGGCGCGGCAGGGTCCGCACCAGGAGCCCCAGACGTTCAGCACGACGACCTGGCCCTTGAGGTCGGCCACGTCGAGTTGCTTGCCGTCGAGCGTCTCACCGGCGATCTTGTTGACCGACTTGCGCTCGCCCTTGGCGACGGTCTGCACCCCGCCGGTGTTCGTCACGAAGTTGGTGTCACCGCCGCCGCCGGACGTGGCGCCACCGCCGCACGCCGCGAGGGTGAGCATGGCCGCCGACGCGACAACGGCCGGAAGTACGGCGCGTGGGCGTCGGTTCGAGCGGCTTCGGGGGGCTCGGCCAAAGTTCATGTGAAAAGTTTCGCATGGGCCATTCAGGGATCTTCTTCGCCCCCCTCGGTCCCGGAGAAGCCCTGACCGCGCCCTGTCGGCGGCCTGGTCAGGGCCGCCGCCCCAGGCTTTGCGAGGCTTACGCGGCCTTGAAGAAGGTGTTCCAGCCGCCGGCCGGAGCCTGGCCGACCTCCAGCGTACGGAGTTTGGCGAGCACGGCCGGGTCCTGGACATCGAGCCAGTCGGTGAACTGCCGGAAGGAGACGAGCCGTACGTCCTTCTTCTCCGCCATCCCCTTCAGCGCTTCTTCGACGGCATCCATGTATATGCCGCCGTTCCACTCCTCGAAATGATTCCCTATGAAGAACGGGGCACGATTCGACTCGTATGCGCGGCGGAATCCGGAGAGATACGCCTCGGTGGCCTGCTTGCGCCAGCCCGGATAATTCGCGGGGACGCCCTTCGTCGAATTCTTCGACTGATTGGCGAGCATGTTGTAGTCCATCGACAGCACCTCGAAGGAATGCCCGGGGAACGGCACGGCCTGCAACGGCAGATCCCATACGTCCCGTCGCTTGCCCGGCCACATCTGCCGGCCGCCGGGCGAGCTGGCGTCGTAGCGCCAGCCCATCTTGCCCGCCATGGGCAGCAGGTTGTCCTGGCCGAGCAGGCACGGCGTACGGCCGCCGACCAGTTCCTTGCGGTAGTCGAACGGCAGCGGATCGAGGTCCTTCCAGCCGCTGTTGGTCTTCCACTCGGTGACGAAGCCGATGGCCTGTTCGGTCTCGTCGCGCCACTGCTTCGGCGACCAGTTGCCGACGGAGCCGGAGCCGGCGCAGAAGTGCCCGTTGAAGTGGGTGCCTATCTCGTGCCCTTCGAGCCAGGCCTGGCGTATGTACTTGAGCGTGTCCTTGATGTGCGCGTCGGTGAGATAGCCGATGTCGGAGGCGCCGACGGCGTTGCCCGGCGGGCGGTAGAGGGTCTTCTTCGACTCCGGCAGCACATAGATGCCGGAGAGGAAGAACGTCATCGCCGCGCCGTGGTCCTTCGCGAGGTCGAGGAAGCGCGGGAAGAGGCCGTTGCCGACCTCGCCCGCGCCGTCCCACGAGAAGATCACGAACTGCGGCGGGGTCTCACCCGGTTCGAGCGGTACGGGCTCGGGCGGCTGGTGCGGCTGCTTTCCGGTGTCGGCCGTCGAACCGTCACCGATCAGCCGCACATTCTTCTCACTCGCCTTGCCGCTCGGCCTGCCCCCGCCCTCGCCCCCGGCCCCGGCGGTGTCCCCACCGGCATTTCCGGACGCACCCGTGTGGGTACCGCAGCCACCGATTCCGATTGCGGCAGCCGCCCCAATTCCGGCTCCGAGCAGGCTCCTTCGGCTCATGTCGCGCATATCGGTCCCATCCGCACTCGCTCATGTAACGTCCGCCGGTCATGCGGACGACAACACGTTAGAGGGCATAGGGAACTCACAGGTTCCAGGAATTGGTAAAGCATCGGCCTGTAACAGCAGATGTGACATTTCCCGCCGAACCGTGGGCGATTGGCCGACTACGCTCCGAAAGCTTTCGACGCGCCCTTCACCGGTTTGGCACCGGCGAGAAGATGCGCGGGTACGAGATCGCGCGCCGGTTCCGTATAGGCGACGGAGATCAGCCTCTCCCCCTCGTACGTGAATGTCGTCAGGGACGCGAGCGTGCACTGTCTGCGGCGCGGGTCGTGCCAGAGTCTGCGGCGCTCGAAGTGGCTGCGCACGATCCAGATCGGCAACTGGTGGCTGACACACACGGCCTCGTGCCCGAGGGCCGCGTCGCGCGCGTCCGCCAGGGCGGACTTCATGCGGGCGACCTGGTCGACGTACGCCTCGCCCCAGGAGGGCCGGAACGGGTTCGTGAGATAACGCCAGTTGGCGGGCGAGCGCAGCGCGCCGTCGCCGACCCCGAAGGTCTTGCCCTCGAAGACGTTGGCGGCCTCGATGAGGCGGTCGTCGGTGTGGAGGGTCAGACCGTGGGACTTGGCGACGGGGCTCGCGGTCTCCTGGGCGCGCTCCAGCGGGGAGGCGACGACGTAGGTGATGTCGCGGGTCGCGAGGTGCTCGGCGACGCGGTCGGCCATCTGCCGGCCGAGTTCGGAGAGGTGGTAGCCGTCGCGGCGCCCGTAGAGAACTCCGTCGGGGTTGTGCACCTCTCCGTGCCGTACGACGTGAACGACGGTGGTCTCGGCGCTCATGCCTTTGCTCCGGTCTCGGTCTCGGGCGCTGTCGCTTCCGCCGCCGCGCGGGCGGCGGCCGGCAGGGCCGCGGCGATGCGCTCGACCGCGCGGTCGTCGTGGGCGGTGGAGACGAACCAGGACTCGAAGGCGGACGGTGGCAGATAGACGCCGTCGGCGAGCATCGAGTGGAAGAAGCCGGTGAAGCGGAACGCTTCCTGCCGCTTGGCGTCGTCGTAGTCGCGGACCTCGTCGGCGGTGAAGAAGACGGAGAACATGTTGCCCGCCGTCTGCACCCGGTGCGCGACGCCCTCTTTACCGAGGGCGTCGGAGACCAGCCCGCGGATCTCGGCGGACACGGCGTCGACCTTCGCGTACGCCGCGTCGTCGAGCAGGCGCAGCTGCGCGAGCCCGGCGGCGGTGGCGACGGGGTTCCCGGAGAGCGTGCCCGCCTGGTAGACGGGCCCGGCGGGTGCGAGGTGCGCCATGACGTCGGCGCGACCGCCGAAGGCCGCGGCGGGGAATCCGCCGCCCATGACCTTGCCGAAGGTCATCAGGTCGGGCGCGACACCGTCGATGCCGTACCAGCCGGCCTTCGACGTACGGAATCCGGTCATCACCTCGTCGGAGATGTACAGGGCGCCGTTCGCGGCGCACAGCTCCTTGAGCCCGGCGTTGAATCCGTCACGCGGCGGCACGACGCCCATGTTCCCGGGCGAGGCCTCGGTGATCACACAGGCGATCTCGCCGGGGTGCGCGGCGAAGGCCGCGCGTACGGCCGCCAGGTCGTTGTACGGCAGTACGACGGTGTCCCCGGCCTGCGCGCCGGTCACCCCGGGCGTGTCGGGCAGCCCGAACGTCGCGACACCGGACCCGGCGGCGGCGAGCAGCGCGTCGACGTGCCCGTGGTAGCAGCCGGCGAACTTGACGATCTTCGCGCGCCCGGTGAACCCGCGGGCGAGCCGGATCGCCGACATGGTGGCCTCGGTGCCGGACGACACGAGCCGTACCTGCTCGACGGGCGCGACCCGGCCGACGATCTCCTCGGCGAGCGCGACCTCGCCCTCACCGGGCGTCCCGAAGGACGTACCCCGGGCGACGGCGGCCTGGACGGCCTCGATGACCTCGGGCCGCGAGTGCCCGAGGATCATGGGCCCCCAGGAACAGACGAGGTCGACATAGTCGCGCCCGTCGGCGTCGGTGAGGTACGGACCGTCACCGGACACCATGAACCGGGGCGTACCGCCCACGGCCTTGAAGGCACGGACGGGAGAATTCACGCCGCCGGGCGTCACGATCGACGCACGGTCGAAAAGCGCCTGCGAAACGGGGGCTTCGTATGAATACGACACTTTGGTCCTGATCTGCGATTCGGGGTCGGGTGGCCGGGGACGAAGGATCTCGGCCACCGATGAGCGGGGCGCGCGGTCTCCTCGTATTACATAAGGGCGTCAACGCCCCCGCGTCTGCGAAACTGGGGCGTCATAGGGGAAGCTCACGCAATCCATGGTGTCAGAGCCTTCGAAGTATCTGCGGACAGGTGTTTCACCGGTCGCCCGTGGGGGAGGTCACTGTCACGATGATCGGGTTGCGCGGCCGGGGCTGCGAGTGGTCGGGTGGAGATATGCATCGCGGTGGCGGACTGGGCGAGGGAACCGATGACCTCGGGCCCGACCCTGCCCGACGGGGAAAACACCGGCGCCGCGAGCGAGAGGCCCGCGCGCAGCCTCCCTCCAGCAGAAACGACAGCCGGCCTCCCGGGGGCGGGAGCGGCCGGGTGGGCGTGACGTACAAGTACTTCGGCGCCCCGGACGGCGCGACGGCGGCCCGCGTCCCCATCTCGATGCGCCCGGAGGAACTGGGCGGCGACGAGCTGGGCATGGGCGGCATGTTCACCAAGATCAAGCCCGAGACGATAGCCGCGATGGTCCTCACGGGCATCCAGGGCATGCCCCTGAACAAGGTCCCCCCACTCGAACTGGTCGTACTGCACCCGGACTACGCGGTGGTCAAACTCCCGATGACGGTGGTGGACCCCCTGCGCGGCATCGGCGAGGAATCGGTGGGAGCGGCGGCCTTCATCTGGTCGACGGTCCCGGACCGGGGCGGGCCGCGGGACGCGTTCAACGTGTACCAACTGCTGCACGAGTGGCAGGACTTCAGCCATCGCCTGCATGAGGCGGGGCATCAGCCGTACTGCTTGGTGTGGCCGTGAGCTGAGGGGCCGGGGTGTGCGGGCGAGAACTCTCGTGAACCGCACGACCGGAGCAGCCGCGATCATTGCCGCCCACTCAGCCACGCTCACCTCACGCCGGACCGACGACCTCAGGGTGCCGCCGGACCACAGCGGCTCGCACAGAGAGGGTGACACCGTCCTCTCGGAGAGAACGAAACCGCTCCCCGTCCTTGTGCGGTCGGCACAGCACTCGTGACGGCGAGGACGTGTACTCACTGACGCGCCGCGCTCGTACCCGAGGCCCCGGCCCGGGCGTATCCCGTAGGGGGCGATCGCTGATCGAACTCGCCGTCATCAACCCATCAGACCGAATGTGTTGACGAAAGGGGTCTTGTCCGGCGCCTGGGGTAGGACCATGTCCGCATGGACAGTAGCGATCCCCGGCACTTCCCGTCCGCGCCACCTCTGCCCGCACCGAAGCGTCTCAATACCGTGATGCGGCTGTACGACGGACCGCTGTACCGCGACTGGGCGTTCTGGCTGACGATCGGATGGGGAGCCCTCGCGGCCGCGAGCATCCCGGCCAGCACGGAACCGAGGGAGTTACCCGTCTGGCTGGACACCCTGCTCGCCGTCATCACTTTCGTCGGGCTCTTCGGGGTGCTACCCACCTGGATACGGCTTCTGGTCAGACGGTGGCTGTGGCGCAGACGCCAGACGTCGCCCGCGGCCGTCTTCGACACTCAGACGTTCGCCGCAGGAGCCGCCCCAGTGGTGGCGGTCTGGGACATCGTTCCTCCCGCACCCCCGGCCCCGCCTCGGGCCGCCTACTCCCCACCGCTCTTCCTCCCGCCGGCCGGGGGCGGATCTCCCAGTGCCGGCCGCGAGTCCGTCCACTCGACCGACGTACTGACCCGGGCGCGGGGCACCCTCCCCCATCCGGTGGCTCGCGCCGTACGCACTCTGCAACTGGCCCCCACCGCGAAGGAACAGTACGACGCCTTGCTCGACGCCGCCGAGACGCTGGCCATCACCGTCAGCGTCACAGCCGCGGCACTGCTCCGGGCGGCGTATGAGCAGAACGACGCGGACACGGACGCGGACAAGGAACGGCGCCGGTACGCGGAGCTGCGCCTTGCCGAGCTCCGTAGGGCGTTTGTCGAGCGGGGCGCCATGTTCGGTACGTGGACGACGTGGCTCGGCAGACTGGGTCCGTTGCCGGTCGGCTCCCCCGGTCTGCTCCCCGGGTTCCTGCCGGCGCTGGCCGGGCAGCCTGGGAGCCCCGGGATCGTCGAGGACCTCAACTCGCTCCGCACGGAGCGCAACCGGGCCGCGCACGGTGACAAACCGAAGAGCGAGCCCGAGTCCGCGCTGCGCGTGCGGGAGTGCAGGATCTCCTTCGACCGCGCCCTCGGCCGGGCGGGGTTCCTCATGGCGACTCCCTGGCTCCTGACGGTTTCGTGCACCTATCAGCACAGGTCGGACGACTTCCACGTCATCGCGCGCGACGCGACCGGCGATCACCCGGACTTCGAGCGACGGATCTTCACGTGGGAACGCCCTGTGGAAAACGACATGTTCTACGTGAACGGCCCCGAGGGGCCCGTTCCGCTGTCCCCGTTCGTCGCCAACTCCTTCTGCGAGCAGTGCAGTCAGACCGAGGTCTGCTACACCTACCGGGCGGGCAAGAAGGAGGGCCCTGCGACCCTCAAGAGCTTCGGCCGGGGACACGAGATCAAAGTCCCCGAACTGGGCCCCGACATCCGCTCGCTGCCGACGAGCCCGTCACAGGGCGGCGGGACTCCGTAGGCCGGCAACCTCGGCTTCTCCTCCGCCGAACGGGCTGGATTGGTGTGCGTATGTCCCGACACCTCGGGCGGGTGTCGCCTTACTGGCCGTGGGTGATCGCCGCGCCGTCTCTGGGAGCCGACCAACCGAGCCGCCACGAGCCTGGTCGAGCTGCCGAATTTCCTTCTGGGGGACCACCACCGCCGCTGTTTCAACAACCGGCTTCGCGCAGCCGAGGCCGTTCTCGTTGTCAGCTCTTCAGCGCTGCGATCTGCCGTGCGCGCGCGCTGAGTTCCTGGACCGCCCGCACCTTCCGATACGGGGCGGTGCGCCTGCGCATGGTCGCGAAGTGCTCGTCGCCTCGTGCGGACGACAGACCCGCGTATCCATCCAGGAACGCGCCCCACGTCGCGCACGCTTCCTCGATGTGCCCGAGTTCGAACTGCCGTTGAGCCATGATCGCGTTGAAGTGCACACGCCCCTGGCGTTCCTGTTTCGGCTGCGCCCGCAGCGCCGTCTTCAAGGCCGCGATCGAGCCGGGCAGGTCGCCGGTCTCGTGCAGCACGTGAGCGACATGGAACTGATAGGCGGCCTGGTCGTACCCGCCGATCGACTCTCTGCGCGAGTCGGCCTTCGAGAGCGCCACCTCGGCCTCGCGCAGCCGGTCGAACGCCGCACGTCTGGCACCCACCATCGCTGATGCGTGTGCCTGCTGGCCCCGCAGGAAGGCGACAAGTCGGGGCCCGGACTGCGGGGCCGCCTCCGCGGCCGAGTCCGCGAGTTCCAGGGCCTTACGCCCGTAACGCAGGTGCGACGCTTGAAGGCTCATGCCACGCAGGGTGCGGCAGTACGTCACGTGGTCGTTCGCCTCGCGCGCGATGTCCAACGCCTTGACGTAGTACCGCTGTCCGAGCCCGTGTTGACGCTCGAACATGGCCATCCAGCCCGTGAGGTATGTCAGGTCCGAGGCTGCGGAGAGCATGTCTCTCCTGACGTGTTCCGAGGCGGAAGCCCGCAGGTAGGGGGCGACGGTGTTGACGAGAAAGGCCGCCGCCATCGGCCTGGCGTGACCGCCTCCCAACTCGTCGAGGATGTCAGCGATGCGCTCGGTCATCGTTCGCACGGTCGCCACTTCACCCGCACCGATGTGGGTGGTGGGCTTGGTGGCGCGTTCGCGCTCCTCTGCGTGTGCCTCACCGGCGAACAGAGGCACGGCGAGGGCGGCTGAGTACAGACCGGCGGTGAGAACTCCGCGGCGCGAGGGGTCCATGTCTGCCCTTCCGAGATCCAACAGGGACTCGACAGTGTCCCCACTGGCCGACCCCCTCCCGTCCTTCAGCGGCCGAAGCCCCGCTTCCGTATACGTCACCGGGCGCGCGAGTCTGCGTTCGAGCGCCTCGATGATCACCGGTCTGACCTGCTCCCTCGGCTGGGTGCCGGCCACCCAGTGCGAGACGGCGGACTGGTCGTACCTGAGGGAGATGCCGACCTGGGCACCGATGCGATTCACGGCGTTGGCGAGCTGGGTTCGGGACCATCGCGCCTGTTCAAGCAATGTTTCGAGACCTGCGTTGCGGCCGTTCTGAGATGCCTGGGCCATGCCAACTCCCCGGTTAATTCATGGCTTTCACGGTTGCACCTGCTTCTCACGGTACCGGGCCGAGCACGTTGCGGAGTTAGCTCTACACGCACCGCGATCAAAAGCGGCCAATGAGAGGAGACGTGTGGTGACCACCGTGACAAATCCCGCGTTCCCGACCCCACTGGCACAGGCGGCTGGGACGAAGACGGCGACCTGGAGAGAGCCGATGAGGGCCGCACAGGCTGCTTTGTCGTTCGACGCGCAGCCGAGGCACGTGGAGACCGCGCGCCGCGTCACGGCCGCCGTGCTCGGCGAAGCCGGCGTACGGGACAGCGACACCATCAGTACGGTGCAGCTGCTGGTCAGCGAGATCGTGACCAACGCGATCGTCCATGGCGACGCCAACTCGGTGTCGTTCCGGATCACTTGTGACACCGCCGGTGAGGCGCTGATCGAAGTCGACGATCACTCGTCCGGCGCTCCGGAGGTACGGGAGGCGGGTCCGGAGGACGAGGGCGGGCGTGGCATGCGGCTCGTCACGTACTTCGCCCGCGACTGGGGACGCAAGGGGACGTGCACCTGGTGCACGGTTCCGGTCGGGCCGGTGACCGGGTGACGGTCGCACACGGGAGGCGGCCGGCGTTCGTCCTCACTCCCGGCGGCGAGCCCCCACAAGTCCCAAAGACGGACACCGAACTGCTACGACTCCTGCTGGAGTCCCTGCGCCGCTGGCAGCCGGCGGAGCCGGACGGCCTGCCATGAGCAACAGGCCCGCCTCCCGTCCGCGTACCAGCTTCCCCAGAACCGCACTCGCCGTGCTCAGAGCCATTCGCCGGGAACACCCCGTACTGATCCACGGCCTCTACACCTACCTCAGCGTCACAAGCCTCCTCCTCGCCCTGACCGCCGCCGTCGCGGCTCGGGGCTGAGCGCGATACGCCGACGAGGACGACGACTCCCCGGAGTTTCCATGAGCACCACGCCCGATGATGCGCACCCACACGCCACAACACCGGTCCACGAGACGGCCGACGCCTTACGCGCCGCGATGCGTGGGCACGATCTCGACGTGCCCAGCCTCTCGGTGGAGCAAGACAGGGTCGACCTGGGCGACATCACCGTCACCACCGCCGACCGGCTCGCACACCTCCTGGGCGCACCAGCGCAGGGAGTCGAGCGGAACCTGACCGAATGGCCCGAGGCACAACAGGTCATGCGCCGCCTCGGCGCCGCCTTCAAAACAGCCACCGGCGGCGGCTTCCTCGACCTGTACTTCCACCACGACTGCATCCGCTGCGACAGCGACGCCGCTCTGACGCTCGGCCCGATCAGCCTGCCGGAAGCACAACGTCTCCTCTCCTCCCTGTCGAGAAGGGCACCCCAGGAACCATGAATCCGCACCCCGCACAGCCCGTCATCGACACGCACGTCCTTCTCCGCGACGGAGACAAGATCCTCTTCTCCCAGCGCGGCAGCCCGTACGGCTACGGCCGCTGGCACATGCCGTCCGGCAAGCTCGACCAGGGCGAGCCCATGAGCGTCGGTGCCGCTCGGGAACTCAGGGAGGAGACCGGCGTCGAGGTCGATCCCGCGCATCTGCGGCTGGTGCACGTCGTGCACCACAAGCAGAGCGAGACCGTCGAGCGGACTCGCAGAGCACGGCTGGTGACGTCGGCCGCCCTCTTGGCGACAGCCGCTACGCGCGGAGCGCCGCCACCGCGTTGTCGAAGAGTTCGAGCGGGTCCGACGCGCCGTCCGACTCGCACCAGGCGTCGACCGCCGCGTCCAGGCAGGCGAGGGCCGCCGCGACGAAGGCGCGGGCGCGGGGGTCGGGGGTTGCCGAGGGGGGAAGACCGAGGCGGCGGTGGATGTCAGGGGCCAGGAGTGACTGCCAGCGGAGGTGTTTCTCCAAGTGCCTGGCCCGCAGCGAGGGGGCGTCGTGGCACATCCGGGCCACCGCGAGGGGTTCCGCCGGGAGGTCGGCCGACTGGAGGGTCAGGAGTGCCGCGCGGATCGCCGGCCAGGCCGGTTCTTCGGGTGGGCGGGTCTCCAGGGCGGTGCGGACCGCTTCGCCCAGGGCCTCGGTGTCGCCGAGGACGAGGTCTTCCTTGTTGCCGAAGTAGTGGAAGAACGAGCGGCGTGAGATGCCCGACGCGGCGGCGATCTGGTCGACCGTCGTCGCCTCGAAGCCGTTCTCCGCGAAGAGGCGCAGCGCCGTTTCCGTGATCTCCGCCCGCACCGCACGACGTGTGCGTTCGCGGAGAGTGGGTGGGTCGGCCATCCGCCCAGCGTACGCCATTATCACCCAGTGCACTTCTTGCACCGAGTGCACAGACATGCCTATGGTGCAGATATGACTGGCATCGACTACTCCCGGCAGACAACCGTCATCACCGGCGCGAGTTCCGGCATCGGCGCGGCCTTCGCCCGCGAGCTGGCGCGCCGCGGCTCCGACGTCGTGCTGGTGGCCCGGCGACTCGACCGCCTCGAAGCGCTGGCCTCCGAACTCCGGACGGCTCACGGCATACGGGCCACCCCGGTCGCCCTCGATCTCAGCATGCCGAGAGCGGGCCGTACGCTCGCCGCCGACCTCGCCGAGCGGGGGATCGCCGTCACCGGCCTGGTGAACAACGCCGGTTTCGGCACCGACAACGCATTCCACGAAGAGGACCCGGAACGCCTCACCGACGAGATCAACGTGGATGTCGCGAACCTCGTCGACATCACACGCGCGTTCATCGATCCGCTGCGCGCCGCCGGCACCGGCATCCTCGTCAACGTCGCGAGCATGGCCGCGTACTCGCCGACCCCGGGTATGGCCGTGTACGCGGCGAGCAAGGCGTTCGTGCTCAGCTTCACGGAGGCCCTGTGGTCCGAGTCGCGCGGCACCGGTCTGCGCGTGCTGTCCCTGGCGCCGGGTCTCACGCGTACGGAGTTCTTCGACACCCTCAGCGGCGGCACGTACAAGGGGAGTTACCAGACGGCGGAACAGGTCGTCCGAACCGCCTTGCGCGTGCTCGACCGCGGACGGCGGCCGAGTGTGCAGTCGGGGCGTCTGAACGCGTTCGCCGTGACGCTGCCCCGGCTGTTCACCCGCAGGCGGACGGTGCTCATCGGGCAGGCGCTCGCGAGGCGTTCCGGTGCCGCGCGGGTCAACGGACCGGTGGCACAGCCCGGTTAGGGCTCTCTGTCGCCGTCACCT